>CAMZHY010000011.1 GCA_947307005.1 uncultured Planctomycetaceae bacterium | reverse complement strand
TCGTCTGCGTAACGGCTCAGCATCGGCAGATGCTCGATCAGGTTCTCGCCACCTTCAACGTCGTTCCGGATTACGATCTCAACATCATGAAGGATCGTCAGACGCTCTTTGACATTACGACCAACATTCTCAACGGAATCAAGGGCGTGTTGGAAGAAACGCGTCCCGACGTCGTTCTCGTTCACGGCGACACTTCCACCACGTTCGTGACGGCGCTCGCCTGTTTCTACCTTCAGATCCCCGTCGGACACGTCGAAGCCGGGCTTCGCACCTACAACATCTACAGTCCTTATCCGGAAGAATTCAACCGTCAGGCGGTGGGGATTGTTAGCAAATATAATTTCGCGCCGACGCGACTGGCCGCCGACCATCTCGTTAAAGAAGGTAAGAATCCGGAGACGATCTTCATTACCGGCAACACCGTCATCGACGCCATGCAGCATACGGTCAAAGACGACTATACGCACCCGGAACTAGACTGGGTCGGCGACGGAAAACTCATCTTTATTACGGCCCACCGTCGCGAAAATCTAGGCGAGCCGATGCGCCGTATGTTCCGCGCGATTCGTCGCGTTCTCGACGAACATCCCGAATGCAAGGCGGTTTATCCGATTCATATGAACCCCGTCGTGCGCGAAGCCGCCGAAGCCGAACTCGGCGACTGCAAGCAAATCCACATCATCGAACCGATCGAGGTCTTCGATTGCCATAACTTCGAGGCTCGCTCTTACCTCTGCCTCACCGATTCCGGCGGAATCCAAGAAGAATGTCCGAGCTACGGCGTTCCGGTTCTTGTCATGAGAGACACGACGGAACGACCGGAAGGCGTCGACGCGGGCACGTTGAAACTCGTCGGCTCCAATGAAGAGACGATCTATACGACTTTCAAGACGCTGCTGGAAAACAAGGAAGAATACGACAAGATGAGCCATGCCTGCAACCCTTACGGCGACGGTCGCGCCTGCCAAAGGATCGCGGATATCCTCGAATTTGGGACGTACGAGCCGTGGGTTGCTAAATAATCGAGGCGAAAAACGGAACAGGGACGAACGCGACGCTCAAGCGGGTTGCTTCAAGAATCGTTTGCGCGAACAACGTGGTTTTGGACGTCGAAACGGTCGGCGGAGCAAAAGTCAAATCCCTGTTTACGCGCTTTCCTTCAGGGTTCCCTTTCATCGACAGAATCCTACTCTCCCTGTCGACGAAGGGGAGCCTCGTTTAACTTGATCGCGTTTGTTTCCCGCAGGTTTCCGACTTCGATTTTTTCAAAAAACTTCCGTCCGACGCGTTCCTCCGATTCGACAAGGGATCGATCGCTCCCCTTTCTTCCGCCTATTGACGACGTCTTTCTATATTCGCCAAAGGGAATGTCCTTCCCGAGAACCCAATTTCTCGCTTGCAAGGCGTTTCGCCAAGACGCGTTTGCATTTGGGCGAATTGCGCGAAATAGAAAAGAGGAACTGTCAAGGGTGGAAAAAAAACGTATAGGCGCTATAATGATAGGTTGGCGGTTTGCATAGCGTCCGCCCTTCCCCGTTGTACGCGCCTTGCAGGTCGTTACGACGTAAGAATCCGACGATTTACATTCAAGAGATTTCCCATGAAACTTCATCGACGCGTTGACTTTTTTTCCAACGCCGCGTTCATGAACGACGGCGACGGAAGGGGGAAACCCTCGAACGACGAACGCTCGAAAAAGCCGCCGATCAGCGAAGACGCCTATAATCGCATCCCCGACGAATTCAAGCGTCCTGCGAGAGATCAACAAACGCGTCGCGACAACGACGGAAAGAACAACGGCGGAGAGCCTCCGCAGTTTCCGGAGCCTCCGCGTCGACCGTCGACGGCGGTCGTCGTTTTCTCGCTCGCGGTCGCCGCGACGCTGCTGATCGGGTATCGCTCGTTTTTCACGCCTAAGGTCTCGGAAATCACTTGGACCGCCTTCAACAGACTTCTCGACGAAGGCCGAATCGTCTCCGCCGAACTGCGCGGTAAAAAGCTCGCCGGGTCTTTTCGCGACGAGCCCAAGCTCACGGAATGGCCCTATCTGATCCCCGACGGCGAAAGAATGTTCGCGACCGCCGTCGCGCAGTATGACCGAGCGCACCCCAACGTCGCTCAAACGCTCAACGCCGAACTCGACGACGAATTCAATAAAATTGAACTCCGCGTGACGCGTCCAACCGCCCCCAACGACGGCGAAACGGTCTCGATCGTCATGGCAAACAAGGAGACGAACGAGGTTTATCGCTCGCAAGAACTCCCCGGAACCGCAACCGACGACGAAATCGCGGCTGTCAAGCGCGAGTTTGCCGAAAGCTATCGGCTATGCCGCCAGATCGACCAGCGCTGGGAGCTTAAGCCCGTGAACGCGGGGCGTTTCAATCCCCGTCAGGCGTCGCAGATGATCGATCGGAAAACGCAAAAGCCGTTCGACCGAGTCTTCTTCAACCGCTATGAATGCGAAGTTCCCGATTTCGCCTACGCCGACGGCTCGCTCGACAAACGCCTGCGCGACAGCCTTAAATCTTACGAGTCGATTCCGCAGACGGACAACTCGATGTGGCTGACGCTCCTCTCTATCGGCGTGACGGTCGTCTTCTTCGTCTTCCTCTTCCGAATGATGCGGAGCGCGCGCGATACGTTCATAGGCGGCAATCCTTTCGGAGCGACGCGCAGCCTCGCGAAAAAATACGATCCCGATTCCGCCAAGCGCGCGACGTTCGACGACGTCGCCGGCATGGATCAGGTCAAGGCGGAGCTCGTCGAGGTCGTCGATTTCCTAAAGAACCCCGAAAAATACGAGCGGATGGGCGCGAGAGTGCCGCGCGGGACGCTCTTATTCGGCCCTCCGGGCACAGGCAAGACGCTGCTGGCGCGCGCGGTTGCCGGCGAGGCGGGCGTTCCGTTCTTCTCGATTAACGGTTCGGAGTTTATTCAGATGTTCGTCGGGGTCGGCGCGAGCCGCGTGCGCGATCTTTTCTCAACCGCTCGAGAAAACGCGCCCTCGATCCTCTTTATCGACGAAATCGACGCCGTCGGACGGCAACGCGGCGCCGGCGTCGGCGGAGGTCAGGACGAACGCGAACAGACGCTCAACCAGATTCTCAGCGAGATGGACGGCTTCACGCAGACCGACTCCGTTATGGTCATGGCGTCGACAAACCGTCCCGACGTTCTCGACCCCGCGCTCATGCGTCCCGGTCGTTTCGACCGCCACATCACGGTCGGTCGTCCGTCGATGCGCGGTCGCGTCGACATTTTCAAAGTCTACCTCAAGAAGATTCCCTGCGGAAACGACGTCGACGTTCAGAAGCTCGCGGCGCAGACCGCCGGCTTCACCGGCGCGGATATCCGCAATTACGTCAACGAAGCGACCCTCTGGGCGACGCGAAACGACAAAAATCTGGTCGAAGCGAGCGATTTCGACTTCGCTTTTGAGAAAATCGCGCTCGGTCTCAAACGCGACGAGATCATTACGCCGGAGAACAAGCGCAAAACCGCCGTCCACGAGGCGGGACACGCCGTGGTCGGATGGTTCCTGCCCGCGGGCTCCAAGGTGCACAAGGTTACGATCATCCCGCGCGGTCAAGCGCTCGGCGTGACTTGGAGCCTCCCGGAAGAAGATCGGCTCAGTTACGACGCGTCGGAAGCGCGCGCGTCGCTCGCGCACCTTCTTGCGGGGCGCGTCGCGGAAAAAATCGTCTACGGCGAAACGACGTCGGGCGTTGAAAACGACCTCCAGCGCGCGACGGATCTCGCGCGCGACATGGTGGCGCGATGGGGCATGAGCGATCGACTCGGCCCCGTCTCCTTCCCCAACACGGAAACGCATCCATTCTTGGGGCGCGAAATGTCGACGGGCGAGCGCGTCTACAGCGAAGCGACCGCCGAACTCATCGACTCCGAAATCAAACGCATCGTCCTCGAAGCCGACAAAGTCGCCGAAGATATTATTCTCAGTCGCCGCGAAATGTTCGACCAACTTGTCGACGCGCTTACGGCGGAGGAAGAACTGGATCGTCCGCGCCTGGTCGAAATTCTCGGTCCCGCTCCGAACGATAATCCCGAAGCCGACGACGCCGAGACCGATCAGAACGACGTCGCGTCCGCGGAAAACGTTTCGACGCCGGTCGACCCGCAGAGCGCCGATTCAGGATTCTCGTTCACGCGCGACCCTTGGAATCTCCCCGATCCTTTGGATTCGCAAAACGTCGACTCGGACGACTTCTCCGATTTCGACGAAAACGAAAAAGAAAAATAACGCCTTCCCCTTGGGGCAAGGAACCGTCATGTCGTTCAACGAGAAAACGCTAGCCGCCACTCAATTTCATCCAAGTTGGTTCGAAGGATACCGTTACGTCTATCCCGTCGTGAGTCGACGCGCCGGCGGCGTCTCCCTCGGCGTCAATCTCAGTCCGACGAAACTCTGCAACTTCCGTTGCGTCTACTGTCAGGTCCAACGCGACGAAACGCGCGACGAAATCGAGCGCGCCGTCGCGACGACCGACCCGGAGCGCGCGTCCTCTCTCGACGTCCTCCGCAAGACGCCCGCCGCCGACGCCTGTCGCGTTGATTTAGACGTTCTCGAAGCGGAACTGTCCCGCCTTGCAAGCGCGACGCTCGACGGTTCGCTCTTTCGCGTCAAACGTTTCGCGGAGGTGGAGCCGAGCAAACGCGTTCTCCGCGATTTCGCGTTCAGCGGCGACGGCGAACCGACGCTCGCGCCCCAGTTCCCCGACGCCGTCTCGCGTCTTATCGACCTCCGGAAAAAGCTAAACGACGACGGAATCAAACTCGTTCTGATTACGAACGCGACGCGTTTGACGCGTCCCGAGATCGTCGACGCGCTCGACCGATTCGACGCGGCGAACGGCGAAATCTGGACCAAGCTCGACGCGAGCGATCCCGAACGGTTCAAGACGGTCAACCGCGCCGCGATTCCTTTCGACGCTATTTTGAAGAACGTCGCCTTTGCGGCGAAACGGTGGCGGATCAAAATTCAAACGGCGCTCTTTTTGCTACGCGGTCAAGCGCCAACCGCCGAAGAGTTCGCCCGTTACTGCGAACAGATCCGCGAAATCCTCGCAATCGGCGGACGACTCGAGAGCGTTCAACTCTATACGATCGCGCGCGTCCCCGCCGAATCCGACGCGGAACCGCTCGCAAACGAGGCGATGGACGACTACGCGGCGACGCTCCGACGCGAAACGGGCGTCCCCGTCGAAGTCTTCTATTCGCGATGAAATCGCGACAAATTCGACCGATATTTTTGCGATTTCCATAAAAAGGTTGAAACTAGCCCGAGTTTTTGGCATAATAATACTGTGGACGCTTTGAGGGAGCGCGGCTCTCTCAAGGCGCGTTATTAAGCCGAGACGCGACGCCGATCGACGCGGCGCGTCTACAAGCTCCGCCCGAACGCGACGCGGTTTTCCGAACCTCGGACGCAGCTCGGGAGAGCATAAGGAGAAGAGAGTATGAACATTCAGATTCAGGCTCGTCACGGATCCCTTTCCGACGCTTCCCGCGACAAGATCGCCGAAAAGGTTGAAAAGCTCGGTCGCTTTGTCGAACGCGTTTCCACGATCGACGTCGTCGTCGACCTCGCGAAAGCGGATCAGCCGAACGTCGAAGTGGTTGTCGTCACGGATCTTAAGCATGATGTTCGATCGTCCTACGCCTCCGGCGACCTGTTCGGCTGCGTCGATCAGGTCGTGGACAAGATTGATCAGCAGATGCGTAAGTTCAAGGAAAAGCTTACCGACCATCACGCTAAAAACGTCTCCAAGGGCGACGTCGAATAATTCTTGATTAGGTCGTCTTTCGGGCGGCGTTTTCACCCGCGACGAAAGACGCGATAACACGGAGAGCCGCGCGGCGCTTGCGCGGCTCTCTTCTTTTTCCCCACTCGACGACGGCGAGCGACCGTCGGAAACGCGCGATAAGCCAAACCTTCCTCGGGGAGAGGGGAATTTTGGCCTTTTTCTTTACTTCGGGATTGCCCCGCGCCTATACAAAAAATCAATCGGGGGTAAAATCACGTAGGAGCTTGGCGCTCCGACCGCTTAAAAACACAGAAGAGGCTGGAAGCCTCCTCGCCCGGCAAAGGTTTTGTTTTTAACGTGATTTGACTAGACATTTAGGAGACAGGCGATGAAATTCTCCGATTTTATCCTCACGGACGCGATCATTACGAAACTCCAGGCGAAATCGAAGGATGAAGTTATCCTTGAGATGGTTGCGGCTCTCTCGAAAGCCAACGGCGTCCCCGAGGCGGATATCGTCGGCGTTACGGACTCGATCAAGCGCCGTGAAGAACTTGGTTCCACCGGCATTGGACGCGGGGTCGCCGTTCCTCACACGAAGCATGTGAGCGTCGATCGTCTTGTCGGCGCGGTTGCGATCTGCCGCGAAGGCGTCGACTTCGACAGCCTTGACTGCGAGCCGGTCAATCTCATCTTCATGCTCGTTTCGCCGCCGGATCGTCCCGGCGAGCACCTTCGGGCGCTCGAACATATCACGCACCAGCTTAAGGACGACGGGTTCGTCCGTTTCCTGAAGCAGGCGCAGACCGTCGAGGACGTTCTGGAACTGCTTAACGAAGCCGACGGCGCCGCGAGCGCGTGATTTTAACGGCGCGCGAGTCGTCGCGCGCGTCGCGAACGTCGTTCGTCCCTCGACGACGGCGGCGCGACGCTTAAGCGACGCGGCTTCCCATGCGCCGATCGCGCGACCTTCGATTCTCGCCGTTTTCCTATCGCGGCGAAACGCGGAATCTTTTCTCGCGTGGGAGAGACGAGGCCAGACCTCAATGTATACGAAAGACTTAGTCGTTGAAAATTCGTCCGGTTTCCATGTTCGCGTCGCGACGCTCGTCTGCAAAGAAGCGATGAAGTACGACGCGACGATTCGCCTCGGAAAAGACGGCTACGACGCCGATTGCAAAAGTTGTCTCGATCTTCTCACGCTCATGGCGCCTAAGGGAACGACTCTTACGCTTTCCGTCGACGGCGAGGGCGCTAAGGACGCGTTCGACGCGATCGTCTCGCTCTTTGAACATAAGTTTTACGAAGACGAATTTGCCGACGTCGTCCGCGCTTGACTTTAGGTCGCGCAAACGACGTCGCCCGCGCGCGTCCGCGCTGCAACCGTTTCTTGCGCTTATCGCGAACGCCTCGGAAGACGGGATGGACGAGTTCCTCCCGTCAAGCGGAAAGGACTCTGGCGAATGAAATTTTTTCACGGCATTCCAGTCTCCCCCGGCGTAGAAATTGGACTCGTTTCCGTCGTCGCCAACAATAATTTTCTGATTCGTCCCCGAGCGATCGAGTCGACGCAAGTCGCCTCCGAACTGGCGAAACTCGACTCTGCGTTTGAAAACGCCGCTGAAACGTTGGAACGGCGCCGCGTCGACGCGTCGGAACAGTTAGGCGAGCAGTACGGTCAAATTTTTGAAGCGCACGGGCTAATTCTTCGCGACGCCAAACTTCGGGCGAAAATCGAAAAAACAATCTCTGAAGATCGACTTTGTTCGGAATACGCCGTCTATCAGGCGTTTAACTACTACGCGAAGTTGCTTCAAGGGCTTCAGGACGCGCTCTATGCGGACCGAGCCAACGACGTCGTCGACGTTCGCGACCAGCTTCTCCGACAGTTGCTCGCGGTCAACCAAGAAGTCGCGCTCGCTTCCGAATCCGGCAAAATTCTCGCGGCGAATTTTCTCAACCCAAGCGACGCGGCGAAGCTCGATCCAACGAAAACGATCGCGATCGTGACGGAAACGGGCGGACTCGGGAGCCATACGGCGATTGTCGCCTCCGCGCTTGGGATTCCCACGGTCCTTGGCGTCGGTCCTTTCATTTCGGAACTTTATGAAGACGACCTCGCGATTGTCGACGGTTCCGCCGGTCTGCTGATCATCAACCCGGATCCGGAAACCGTCCAGCGTTATCAAGCGAAGAAAGACGAGCAGGAACGGCGACGACGACGACGCGAAATACTTCGGGAAAAGGTCGTCGTCAAGACGACCGACGGGGTCGAAATCGAGGTTAAGGGAAACATCGAGTTCCCCAGCGAGGCGGCAAAATGCGTTGAGAACGGCGCCGCCGGAATCGGGCTTTATCGAACGGAGTTCCTTTTCCTAACCTCGCCGAACAACGCGATTCCCGACGAAGAAACGCATTTCCGCGCCTATAAAAGCGTTCTAGAGACGGTCGGTTTCGAACAGTCGACCATCATTCGAACGTTTGACCTCGGCGCCGACAAGACGCCCGGCGACAAGACCTTTGTCGAGGTTAAGGAGCCTAATCCGTTCATGGGGTTGCGAAGCATCCGTCTTTCGCTGCGCCACACGGAAATGTTCCGCTCTCAGCTCCGCGCGATTCTCCGCGCGAGCGTCTACGGCAAAGTCAAAATCATGTTCCCGCTCGTTACGACGATCACCGAATGGCGCGACGCTCGCGCCATCTTCATGGACGTCCGCGACGATCTTCTTGAAGAGGGCGTGCCCTTCGACCGCGACGTGCCGCTCGGCGTCATGGTCGAGACGCCCGCGATCGTCGTCATGCTCGAACAGTTTGCGCCCGAGGTTGATTTCTTCAGCATCGGCACGAACGACCTGCTCCAGTATACGCAAGCCGTCGACCGCAGCAACGAAAACGTCATGTCGTTGTACCAGCAGGAATCGCCCGCGCTCCTTCGCTTTATTCGCCACACGATCAGCGTCGCCAACCATTACGGCAAGCCGCTTTCCCTCTGCGGTCAGATGGGGAGCAGTCCGACGTGCGCGCCGCTGCTCCTTGGTCTTGGACTGCGTTCGCTGAGCGTTTCGCCGAACATGATCCTCCAGACGAAAGAAATCTGCGAAAGCTTTTCGATGGCGCGGTGCGAAGAAATCGCGCGCAAAGCGTGGCGCCTCGAAACGGCGGCGGATATCCGGGCGTATCTGCGCAGTCAACTCCGCGACGTTCTCGGCTCCGACGAGCTGGAGTAACGCGCTCGATAGAAACACATATTGTTTTTTCCTTCGTTTCGCTAGCTTCATCCGCGCGTTGGCGCGGAAAACAGACGCGGCGCCGCGAGGCGTCCGTTGAAAGGAAGGGCGCGCGACGTTGGAAAAGTTACCCTTCAGAAAGGCGTTTTGATTTTAGACGGATCAAAACGATCAGACTTGACAACTCGTCAGCGATACCGACTTCGATTCGTTAAGCAAGGCAACCTCTGCTTCATCGGACACCGCGACTTACTGCGGGCGATCGAACGGCTCCTGCGCCGCGCCCGATTGCCGGTCGCGTTCTCGCAGGGCTTCCACCCGAAGCCGCGCGTGAGTTACCTCTCCGCGCTGCCGCTTGGTTTTTCCAGCGACGACGAGGCGATGGAGCTCATTCTTGAAGAGAAGCTGAGCTGCGAAGAGCTTTTAACGCGACTCAATTCCGTTAGCGTCGCCGGCCTGCGTTTCTTCCGCGCCGTCTTCCTCGAAGACGGTCGGCCGAAGCAGCAGGCGTACGCGTTTTCTTACGACATGACGATTCCCGCGGAACTGCGCGACGACGTCGCTCGACGCGTCGAGGAGTTTCTCGCGGCGGACTCGGTCGAAGTCGTCAAGGCGAACGGAAAGACGGTCGACGCGCGTCCCGTCGTCCTCGAGCTCCGACTCGAAGACGCGACGCTCTTCATGACGATCGCCGCTCAATCCGGTCCGGAGGCGGGCGTCCGCGAAATCCTAGAGTATTTGAATCTAGGGTCGCAGCTTTTCCGCTCGATCTTCCCGAATCGCAATAAATCGACGATCGTCGACGAACTTACCGAAGGCTCGCAACTTCTCGCGTAGCGTCAGGTCCGCCTTTTCCCCCGTTATAGGGATCTTTTCATGTCTCAAAAAATGCTTGTGAACGCGCGACTGAAGGAAGAGCTTCGGATCGCCGTCGTTGAAAACGGCGAACTCGAAGAGCTTTACGTCGAGCGCGCCGCGAACGACAATCTCGTCGGCAACATCTACAAGGGCGTCGTCGTCAACATTGAACAGAGTCTCCAAGCGGTCTTCGTCGATATCGGCGTCGGTCACAACGGATTCCTTCACATCAGCGACGTGGAGCCTCATTATTTCAGGCAGGCGCCCAATTTCGTCGCGCCCGAGGAGGATCGCCGCCGCTACGGTCGTCGGCGCGACGACGAAGAAGAGGACGACGACGACTTCGATTTCGGGCGTCCGCGCGTCAAGCCGCCGATTCAAGACGTCTTCCAACGCGGCGACGAGGTGCTTGTTCAGGTCATCAAGGAAGGAATTGGCACCAAGGGGCCGACCCTGTCGACCTACGTCAGCATTCCCGGTCGCTATCTCGTCCTTATGCCGTCTCTCCGACGCGTCGGCGTCTCGCGCAAGATTCCCGACGAGTCGATTCGACGCAAACTCCGCGCCGTCATGAACGAGCTGAGACCGCCTAAGGGACTCGGTTTCATCGTCCGAACGGCGGGCGCCGACCGAACTCGCAAAGAGCTCGCGTACGACCTCGCGTATCTCATGCGGCTGTGGCGTTCCATTGTCCGACGCGTCAAGAATATTCCCGGTCCCGTCGGCGTCTATGAAGAAAGCGACGTCGTGATCCGCACGATTCGCGACGCCTTTACTTCCGATATCGACGAAATCCTCGTCGACGAAAAGGGCGCTTTCGAGCGCGCGGGAGACTTCCTGCAGACGATCATGCCGCGCTACGCCGATCGCATTAAATACTATGAAGGGCGCGAGCCGCTCTTTACGAAATACGGCGTCGATTCGGAAATTGCCAAGATCAACTGCCGCACCGTCCCGCTTCGAGACGGCGGTTCGATCGTCATCGACCAAGCGGAGGCGCTCGTCGCCATCGACGTCAATAGCGGCAACTTCCGCACGAACGACTCGCCGGAAGAAACGGCGTTTCAGCTCAATTTGCGCGCCGCGAAAGAAATCGCGCGTCAGATCAGATTGCGCGACCTCGGCGGCGTCATCGTCAACGACTTTATCGACATGACGAGCGAAGCGCACCGTCGCGCCGTCGAACGCACGCTCCGCGACGCCATGAAACGCGATCGTTCCAAAACGCGCATTCTTCGCACGAGTCCTTTCGGATTGATCGAAATGACGCGTCAGCGCGTTCGTCCCGGCGTTCGACGTTCCGGATACCGCGAGTGTCCGTGCTGTCGCGGCGGAGGCGCAATTAAGTCGCTGGAGAGCATGACGCTCGACGTCATGCGCAACGTCGCGCTCGCCGTCCAGACCCCGCGCGCCGCTAGAATCGTCGTCGGCGTTTCCGAAGAAGTCGCCGATTACGTGAACAATAGGAAGCGTCAACAGCTCGCGCAAATCGAAGGAGACGGCGACGTCTCCGTCCTCGTTAAGCCGACCCCCAACGTCTGGCCCGAGGCGCTCGTCGTCGACGTCTTTGACGAAGACGGAAAGAAACTCCCCTTCGACGCCGAGCATCCTCACGGTCATCGAAAGTAACGTCCGCCGTCGCCCCGACGGCGACGAGAATTCCGCCGCCGGGGCTTGTCGGATGAAAAAATGAGCGTATAATGCTTCCCGATTTGTTGTTCGTTCCCTTAATCCGTCCGAGTCGTCTCGGGTTGGAGTCGGGGTCTCCGGAAGCGTCGCTCCGCGCTTGAAAAGTCCTGCGCGTCGAGCCCCGTCGGTTTGAATGAACCGACGCCTGTTTCGCGCTATGAAACCGGACGCAAAACGACATAGCGCATCGCCGCGTCAAGCGCGGCGCCATGAGACCGATTGAGTTCGGTTCCAAACCCAAAAAGGACGTTTACAATGTACGCTATTTTTAAAGACGGCGGTCACCAGCACAAGGCGGAAGTCGGTCGTAAAATGTACGTCGAGCTTCGCGACGTTAAAGAGGGCGACGTCGTCGTCTTCGATGAAGTTCTCCTCGTTGTCGACGAGAAAGAGGTCGTCAAAGAAGAAAAGACGGTCGTCGAGAAAGAGATCGTCGTCGGTCAGCCCACGATCGAGGGCGCGAAGGTCGAAGCGAAGGTTCTTGGCGAAGTCAAGGGTCCCAAGGTTATCATCCGTTGGTTCCGTCGCCGCAAGAACAGCCGTCGCAAGAACGGTCACCGTCAGCGATACACGCTCGTTCAGATCGAAAAGATCACGAAGTGACGCTACGGCGGCGGCGACCTCAGTTCGGTTAGCGATAACGCACAGTCGAAAAAAGGAACGGGATATTGCGTCCCGTTCCTTTCTTTTTTGTCCACGCTGGCGATAAGACCGCGGCCTCTGTTCGCGCCCAACCTTCGCGAAATCAACGCTCCCATTGGTCGTTTCCATACGCGCGGCGCTACGTTTAAGACAAGCTCCCCAACGGGGAGCGGGCGTCAAATTGCGCGCGGAAGCGCGAACCGTCCGCCGCGACGTCGCGGATTTTAGTCAAGTTCTTTGAACGCGTCGATAAGTTCGGCTGCGAGTTCGTCGAGCGTCTTATTCTCCGCGTCGATTCGTCGCGCGCCGAGTTTGACGAACGATCGGAACCACGTTTCCTGACGTTTAGCGAAATTACGCGTCGCCTGACTCACGCGCTCAATCGCGTCCTCAAGCGTCTGTTCCCCTCGAAGAACGGCCGCCATCTCTCGATAGCCGACCGCTTTCGACGCCGTCGGCCCCAATTCGACGTCCGATTCTTCAAGACGCCGAACCTCGTCGAGAAACCCGTCTTCCACCATCGTCCGCACGCGAAGGTTAATTCGTCGATACAGTTCCTCGCGCGGCCAAGTCAAAATGAAGACGCGGCGCGGGTCGACAATGGGCGCGTCGTCGAACTGCGCCTGATGTTCCGAAATAGGAACGCCCGTGAGCTTAAAGACCTCGAGCGCGCGCGTCAGTCTTTTGACGTCGTTGGGATGGAGTCGCGCCGCCGCCGCCGGATCAACCTCGTTCAGTTCGCGCCAGAGCGCGCCCGGCTCCTCTTCTTCACGACGGCGCAGCGCTTCGCGAAGCGCGCGGTCCGCAGACGGCGACTCGAAAACGCCAAAGAGGATCGCCTTCAGATACAGAGGCGAGCCGCCGACAAAAATTGCGCGTTTACCGCGTCCTTCAATTTCGGAAACGGCCTTTTCCGCCGTCTTGAGGTACTCGACGAGCGAATATTCGCGCGCGGGATCGGCGACGTCAAAGAGATGATGAGGAACGCCCCCGCGCTCTTCGAGCGGCGGTTTCGCCGTTCCGACGTCCATTCCCCGATAGATCGCCATCGAATCGAGGGAAACGATCTCCGCGTCGAGTTCTTGCGCGACGCGAACGCCCAGCGCCGTTTTGCCGCTCGCCGTCGCTCCCGAGAGGAAAAGACAGGATGCAAACGCCGATTTTCGCGATTCCGATCGACTCGTTTCCAACATGACGAACCCTATGACGCGCGACGTTGGACGTTCTTTTCCGCGCCCCAACGCCGTCGCAAATATTTGCAAAAAAACGCGACGTTTATCGGGAAATTTCCGGTTCCAACGACCTTCGCGTCGCTTGTCCAAACGCTCTTTTTGTGGTATAATTACACGCGCGCGCGAGGGTTGGACTCGAGTTCCAAGTCCAATCGATCGAAGGCGCTTTGAGCGGCGGCGCGCCGCGCCAACCTCGGATTCCAACAGTATAATGAAAAAAAAGCGATCGTCCACCGGCTCGGACGGCGCCGCCCCCAAGCGCGGCGCGAGGAAAAGCGGGACCGATAAGGACCCGTTCGCCGTTCCGCCCCATCCGCTAGGGTATCGTTTCCTCGAAGAACGACCGAGGCTTCGCGCGACGCGGTTCGACGCGATCCTTCCCGCCGTCGTCGCCAAGTACGGCGTCGGTCGAAAACTGATCGCCGAACAATTCCAAGACGCGTGGCGCGCGACGCTCGAGGAGGTCTACGGCGGCGAAGACGAGTTCGGTTTTGACGACGAAGTCGCGCCGAGTCGCCTCGAGACCTTCCTGAAATGTTCGCGTCCCACCTCGCTTCGCGGGGGCGTCCTGCGAATCGAGGTCGTCTCGCACCTCCTTGCGAGCGAGTTGCAATTCCAGACGCCGAAGCTTTTGAGCGCGCTGCGTTCGCAACTCCCCGACGCTACGATTAACGAAATTAAGATCGCCGTTCGCTAGAACGGCGGAACGGCGACGCGATTGTTCGCGGCTCGTCGAATCCCAACCATCGCGTCGTCGACGCGTTCCATCCAATAGAGTTTTACCATGAGCGACCCGGTAGCAAACGAATTTGACGTCCCGCAGAATCGACCGGAAGACGACGATCGCCTTCTTGACTCCGACCAGAACGAGGACGGCGACGTCGATTTTGACGACGAGGCGCCGCGCGCCAACGAGTCTTACACCGCCGACGACATGCAGCATCTGGACGATCTAGAACACGTCCGAATGCGTCCCTCGATGTACATCGGCGACGTCGCGACGCAAGGGTTGCACCATTTGGTCAACGAGGTCGTCGACAACTCGCTCGACGAGGCGCTCGCGGGCTACGCGACGCGAATTTCCGTGACCGTCAACCAGGACGGTTCCGTGACCGTCGAAGACGACGGGCGCGGCATTCCGGTCGACGTTCACCCGGACCTCGGGTATTCGACGCTCCAAGGCGTTATGACGGTTCTGAAGTTCGGCGGCAAATTTACGAAGGGCGCCTATCAGACGTCGGGCGGTCTTCACGGGGTCGGCGTGACCGTCGTGAACTTCCTTTCGGAATGGTGCAACGTCGAAGTCTGCCGCGACGGCTACTCGTGGTATCAGGAATACAAGCGCGGGGTTCCGACGACCGAGGTCATGCGCGGGGCCCCGACGCAGAAGCACGGCACAAAGACGACCTTCAAGCCCGACCATGAAATCTTCGCCGACGTGAAATACGACTACGGGGTGCTCTACCACCGTTTGCAAGACCTCGCGTTTCTTAATCCGCGCATCCACATTCAGTTCCATGATCTGCGCGACGGACGCGGGGAAGACTTCCACTACAAGCATGGCGTCGTCGATTTCGTCCACAATCTGAACCGCGAGGAAGTCGCGCATCAGGACGTCATTTACGCGCGCGGTTCGCAAGACGGCGTCCAAGTCGACGTCGCGCTCCAATATTCCAGCGGTTACAACGAAACGGTCCGCACTTACGTCAACAACGTCCACACGATCGAGGGCGGAACGCACCTCTCCGGGTTCCGACGTTCGCTGACGTCCGTTTTGAACCGCTACGGCCAGAAGAACGGGCTTTTCAAGAACGCGCCGCCCTCCGGCGAAGACTTCCGCGAAGGGCTCACCGCCGTCGTATCCGTTCGCGTTCCGGAGCCTCTGTTCCAAGGACAAACGAAGACGAAGCTCGGCAACACGGAGGTCGAGGGAATCGTCTCGTCGGTCTTTGGGGACTACCTGACGAAATACCTTGAAGAGAACCCCGCGACGGCGAAAACGATCGTTCAGAAGGCGATCGTCGCGGCGGAAGCGCGCGAAAGCGCAAGAACGCGCTCAATCGCGGCGGCATGCCCGGCAAGCTTCGCGACTGCACAAGCCGCGACGTCGACCGTTGCGAGATCTACCTCGTCGAAGGAAACTCGGCGGGCGGCTCCGCCGAAGGAGGACGCATTCGCGAGACGCAGGCGATTCTTCCGCTGCGCGGCAAGGTCATCAACGCGTACAAAGCGCACGATATGCGCGTCCTGAAAAACGAAGAAATCCAGAGCATGATCACGGCGTTTGGCGTCGGTTTCGGAAGCGAAGTCGACGTTTCGAAGCGTCGATACGGCAAAGTCGTCATTATGACCGACGCCGACGTCGACGGCTCGCACATCAGAACGCTGCTGCTGACGTTCTTCTACCGTCAGATGCGCGAGCTCGTCAAGGGCGGGTTCGTCTACGCCGCTCAGCCGCCTCTTTACCGCGTCCGCCGCAAGAACAACAAGGACGGCAAAGCGCGTTACGTCATGACCGACGAGGCGATGAAGAAAGAGCTGCTCCGCGCCGGCGTCCAGAACGCGCGGTTCGACGCGCATGACGGTCGCGTTATCGAAGGCGCGGAGATGGAGGCGCTCAGCGACCTCTTGAGCCGCATCGAAGATTCGATTCAGGCGCTCGAACGTCGAGGATTCGGGTTCCGCGCGCTCGCGCAACGGCAGGATCCGACTTCCGCCGCGCTCCCGATGTACCACGTCACGTGGCGCAAGGTCGAAAACTGGTTCTTCAAGCGAACGGAACTCGACGCGTACCTCGCGACGGTTCAGCAGGAGACGGGCTTGTCGGTCGACGAGTTGACGGCGACGTCGATTTCGAAGTCCCTCGATCTGAACGAACGGTTCGACGAGAACGCCGATACGGGCGCGAAACTGCGCGTCGTCGAGCTCTATGAAATTCGCACGCTCAACAACCTGCTCGCCGAGTTGCGCGAACGGTTCATGTTCGAAATCGACTCGCTCTACAAGATTGAGCGCACGGGCGAGGAAGGCTCGCGATATTCGCTGCTGCGCGGCGATTCGGAGATTGGAGTCGAAGATTTGAGATCGCTCCTGACGACGATCCGCGAAGCGGGCGAAAAAGGCTGGCAAATCACGCGATTTAAAGGATTGGGCGAAATGGACCCCGAGGAGTTGCGCGAAACGACCCTCGATCCGGTCAACCGCACGCTCGTTCAGATTACGATGGAAGACGCCGAGGCGGCGGACGAACTCTTCCGCGTCCTTATGGGCGAGCAGGTTGAGCCGCGCCGCGAATTCATCGAGAAGTTCGCGCTCGACGCGAAACTCGACGTCTGATCCGTTTCCTCCCCTTCCCTTTCCCCGACGGCGACGTCGCCATGACCCCAAACAACTCCCGCGCAAACGACCGACGCCCCCCTCGCGGTAAGAAACCGGCGACGAGCCGTCGTCCCGACGCCGCGTCTCTTTCGCTCGACGGCGTCAAGAATAAACGCGAACTCGCGGAAACTTTCTGCGCGTCGGGCGCCGACGCGCTCCTCGCCGGCGATCTCGACGACGCGCTCGACTGCTATCGTCGCGCCGTGAGGCTCGAGTCCGATTCCGCGCCCGCTCGCGCAGGACTCGCGAGAACGTATCTCGCCGACGGACGCTATGATCTCGCCTTTAACGAAGCGGATCGCGCCGTTAAAATCGACGCGAAGAATCCGCAGGGGTACGAGTTGCGTGGTCACGCTCGGCGACTCTTAGGAAAGTTTGAAGAGGCGATACGCGATTACGACAAAGCGGTCGAGCTGGACCGTCGCAATTATCTCGCGTTCTACGGTCGCGCGATCGCGCGCGACATGATCGGCGAAGTCGCTCTGGCGCTCGACGATTTCAAGGCGTGTCTCGCGCTCGCGCCCGAGTTTGTCTCCGCCTATTACGACCGCGGCGCGCTTTTCGCCAACGAAGGACGCTTCGACGACGCGATCGCGGACTATTCGCGCGCAATCGAACTCGATCCGACCTTCGCGCACTGTTACGTCGCGCGCGGCGAGGCGCTCGTCGAACGCGGTCGCGCGCGACGCGCGCTCGACGATTTCAACAAAGCGTTGGAACTCGACCCGGAAAACGCCGACGCCTACTACTATCGCGCGCTGGCGCACCGAGAACTCGGCGCCCCCGCCGCAATGCGCCGCGACATGCAGACCGCTCGAGAACTCGGGTTCGAGGGGGAAGACGACTGACGTCGTTTAGCGTATCCTCGTTTCTTCGCCCTGAGTTATACCCACGATCTGTGCCAACAAGGAGCGACGTATGAAGATCATGGCTCCCGCAGGGGATTCCTCGCGACTCGACGCCGCGCTTAAGGCGGGCGCCGACGAAGTCTATATGGGGCTTTCGGGGTTCGGGGCGCGGCGATTCGCGAAGAATTTCTCCGCCGACGAATATTGCGCGGCGATCGATCAAGCGCACCGCGTCGGCGCCTCCGTTCATCTCACGTTTAACACGATTCTCTCCGACTCCGAGCTAGAACTCGTCTATCCCGAGATGAAGCGTCTCTACGAAACGGGGCTGGACGCGGTAATCGTTCAAGATTTCGGCGTCGTCTCGTGGTTTAAGGAGTTCTTTCCCGATCTGAATCTCTGCGCGTCGACGCAGCTCTCCCCCGCCAACGGAATCGAAGCGGATTGGTACAAAAGCCAAGGGTTTTCCCGCGTCGTGCTGGCGCGCGAACTTTCTCTCGACGAGATTCGTTCGATTCGACGGAAGACCGACGTCGAACTCGAAGTCTTCGTCTCCGGCGCTCTGTGCTTGGGATGTTCGGGCAAGTGCTATCTTTCGAGCTTTATCGGGGGGCGCAGCGGCAATAGAGGCATGTGCGCCCAGCCGTGCCGTCAGTATTATCGGGCGGAGACGCTCGAAGGGGAAGACTCGACGATCGACGGCGAATACGGGTATTTCCTATCGCTCCGCGACCAGCTGCAGGGGAGCGCCGAGCTCAAGACGCTTTCCGAAATCGGCGTCGAATCGCTCAAAATCGAAGGGCGCATGAAGTCGCCCGCGTACGTTTACGAGACGGTCCGATACTATCGCGACCTCGTCGACGCCCTTTCCGGCGTCGCGCCGCAGACGGCGAGCAAACGCCTCGCGATCAAGTCGGCGCCGACCGTCGACGCGCGCGTCGAAGAAGAACGTCGCGACGACGTCGCCGCGCTCTTTAACCGCGGATACGATCGCGGGTACTTCTACGAACACGATCCGGCGATGATCAACGAGTTCTACTCCTCGAATTTCGGCGTCGAGGTCGGACGCGTCAGGCGCGGCGCCGTTCGCCTTTCGAAATCGCTTCGCAACGGCGACGGCGTCGTTTTTCTCGACGAAACCGCCCGAAAACTCGGCGGACTCAACGTCAGCGGAATCCGTCTGATCGACCCGACGAACTCGCGGCGTTCAAGAATCGTCGAAAGCGCGGAACCGGGCGACCTTGTTCAGTTCCACGACCCCGTCCCGGAGGACGCGACCGTTCTCTATCGCACCTTTAATCACCGACTCAACAAAGAAATCGACGTCGCGTTGCAGCAGACGCGCCGTCATGAGCCGATTAACGCGAAGCTCGTCGCGCGCGTCGGACGTCCGCTGGAACTGTCCCTCTCGACCGAACGCGCCTCCGCGACCGTTCGGTCGGACCAAGACGTCGCGCCCGCGCAAAAGAAGGGAACCGACCGCGCCGCGCTCCTCGACGCGCTCGACCGCTTCGGCGAAACGCCCTTCTATCTCGATAAAACGCGGCTCGAATTCGACCAAAACGCGTTCGTCCCGAAATCGCTTCTGAACGCGCTCCGACAGCGGGCGTCGGAGGAGCTTGAACGCGCGATTCTCGATTCGTTCCGCCGCGTCGCGCCGGAAAAAGCGGCGGTCGCCCCGGCGGAACCGAGCGCGTCCGAAACGACGAGCGCCCTTCGCGCCTTCGCGCCTGAAGAAATACTGAAACGCCTCGCCGCGTCCGTCCGCAATCGAGCGCAGTACGACGCGTGTCGCGCGTGCGGGATTCGGAAGATTTATTATGAAACGCGCCCCGCGCAGTTTGAGAGCCGCTTCCGGTTTTGCAATTCGGAGGCGCTCGCGCCGATCGCGGGGTCGCTCGTCGAAGCGTTGCGTCTTGAGAAACATGGGCGTCCGTACGCGCTGAGTTGGTTCTTCAACGTCGCCAACGCGCGGGCGACGCGCTTTCTTGCGGAGAATTTGCCGAACGTCGACGTCGTCTATCTTTCCCCGGAAATCTCCGACCGCGCCGTCGCGACGCTTATCGAAAATTATTCGTCCAATCCGATAGAACGACCGATTGTTTTCGGGCTTCCGATCTACGGGCGGCTCCTTGCGATGTATACGCAGAAGACGCTTTTCGAGGAGCCGCGCGTTCGCCTCGTGAACGCGGACGACCGTAGGCTGATCGTCGAACGCAACTCCAAGTTTGTCTCCGACGCGTTCGGCGACTTTACCGCCGCGTTTGCGCCAAGCGATTCCGACCAGCCGCCCGTCGCCCCTCCGACCGGCAGTTCTATTTACTTGGACGCGCAGCTCAATCTGCTCGACGTCGTCCCTCGGATGATCGAGTCGGGCGTCGGCGAGCTTCTCTTGACGTTTACGAATGAAACGATCGCCGAAATACGCCGCGTGATCGAACGCGCCTGCGCCGCGTCGCGCGCGGAGCAGGTTAAGACCTTCTCCTACGGCTATACTCGCGACGGCGTCTTCTAACGACGAGGCCGCGCCAAAAGAAAAAAACCGCCAGAACCGTTCGCAAGCGATTCCGGCGGCGTTTTTTTCTACCAGCGCATCGTAACGTATGGAATCTCGAATTCGACGGGCTCGTTTTCATCAACGACCGACGTAATCATCGGACCGTCGTGAATTTCAACCACGACGAAAAGCTTATTCGATTTCGGTTTGGAACGAAACACGCGGAGGTCGAACGTCCTATTGAAGCCGCCGATATTTCGAAGTATCATCGAATCCCACTCTTTCGGCAGGCGCGGGGTCGCCGTGAAGGACGCGAAGCCGGTCGGACGAATTCCGAAAAGTCCTTCCGTAAAGACGCGGCAGTAGAGCGCGCTCTCCGCCGACAGATGGCGCTGAC
>CAMZHY010000010.1 GCA_947307005.1 uncultured Planctomycetaceae bacterium | reverse complement strand
TTTTCTTTAGAGAACGCTAAGGCGCTGAGCGGAATCTCTTGGCTCGCCGCCGGGGACGCCGCGTATTTCTTCTTGGGAAATCTGACGCTGTGGTTTCTGGGCATGAATCATCCGGGCGTACTGCTATTATCGCTGCTGATCTGCTTTGTCGGGGTCGCCGTCACGGTCGCGGCCGCGTGCCTTTCGCACTTGACGCGCAAGGCGGCGGATCTTCAAGAACAGAGCGATCTAACGATTTGAAGGAGGGCGACGTTATGGAAGGTCAAATTATCTTCAACATCGACGTCATGCTTGCCAAACGCAAGATGAGCGTGACGGAACTCTCCCAGAGGGTCGGCATAACTCTTGCCAACGTTTCCATTCTCAAGACGGGCAAAGCGCGCGCGATTCGCGTCTCCACGCTCCTCAAACTCTGCGAAGCGCTCGACTGCCAGCCGGGCGACCTGCTCGAATACCGAAAGGGCGACGAAACGTGAGCGCGGGGCGAATTCAGCCGAAGAAAGACGAGAGTCGGACGGGAAATCGCCTCCTTAACGAACTCGGAATCATTGAAGAGTTTCCGACGCTCTCCAACGACGCGACCGACTATCTATATAGGAACGGATTTATGGACAGAATCCCCAAGAGCGTACTTAGAACCGTGAAGAACCGGAGGTTTCTGCGCGCGCTCCGCAACGCAATTCTTGGCTACGCGCTGACGTCCGCGACGTTCATTCTGGTTTTATATCCCCTCTTTATGTGGTCGATGGGAGGCGTCGAAGGACGTCCCTATTACGTCGGACTCTATGAAAAATACCGCGAATACATACAGACGAACGGGGACGTTCCTAAAACAATGCGGGAATTCGCGCCCCCGAAACGCGTCCTTTCGTACACGGTAAATCCTTACCCCAACGTCGTTTTAGCGACGGCGCCGGAATATGCGAAATGGACCGACCGCTACCCCGATATGCTCTTTATCGATAAACGCCCGCGCCGAACGATTTTCCCATTTCCCTTTGGCGTATGGATGAATTACGGGATTCCCTACGTTCCCGACCCGAAAAAAGATTTTGACGACGAGACGGGATATCGCCGCATTAACTGCGACTGGCATGCGCGGACGCTCGCCGCGGCGATCTCGGCGCAAGAAGGGGGCGATTATAACTTGGCGCGTTCTTTTATCCCGGACGCGATCATGTACGCGGCGCTTATCGCGCTAATCGTCCTCTATTGGCGCCGTCAATCGAAAAAAGCGCTTCGAGAGGAAACGACCTTTGAAAGAATAAGGCGTTTCCGCGACGACGCGCTGGCTTACCGCGCGAAGACGGGGCGTTTCCCCGTCAATCTCAACGAGTTCGGCGCGGACGACGCGTCTCAATATCGCGACGCGGTTCGCCGTCGCGAGTTCCGTTATCTCGCGCCGTATGACTTCGGGGTCGTCGCCGCAACGAGACCTTGGCGGGCGCCCTTCGCGCTTTGGGGCTTCGGCTGCAAATCGTACGCGATCTACGAAGACGGCTCGATCGTCATGCTCCGAGGATTCGCGGCGCGATACTTCGACGATCTCGCCGTCGCGCTTTCTAAATCAAAAGCCCTTGAAAAGTTTCGTCTTTCCAAAGAAGCGTTGGATTTTAGAATCGTCAAGCGCAGGACTTTGACCGTAAGATTTTTCATGGGGACGATAGCGCTCTTAATTATTTCTCCCGTCGTCGCGCTCGCGACATTCCAGTTCGGCGTTTTGATTAAATCAATGTTTGGAGTAATGCGTCCGATCGGTCCTTTCGACCTTTCTCTTCCTGTTCTTATTTGGCTTTTCTATGCGGCCGTGATCTTCTGGCTATTAGGAGGCGCGCTCGTTCCCCATGATTTTTACGTGTTCCTCGCGCATCGTATTTACGGCGTGATTTGACTCGCGAAAGACGCGGCGTTTTTGACGCGTTTTGTCCTTCTTTCCGCAAACCATTGCGTAATCGAGAAGTGAATTAAGGAGGCGTTATGACGGACTGGCGCTTTATTAGAAGGCTATACGGACGGCGAATTCTGCGCTTCTTCCGCGCGTACCTCCTTCTTTTCGCCGTTCATCAGACCATCACGATTCCGCTGATTCTCTGCGGCGTTGTTTTTTTTCATCCGAAATCGGAAATACGCAAAGCCATGTCCGATCTCGAAGCGCGCCAAAAAGAAACGGGAACCTTCCCCGAGACGCTTAGCCCGCGCTTTGCGGATCAATTCGTCTTGACGACGTCGCCGCAATACGAGGCGTACCGCTTAAGATACTGGATGATTATCGCGGAGAAGCGCCCCCGGCGGAGGACGCTCCTGCCTTTTCCATTCAGAATGTGGGGCGTTTACGCCGTCAAGCCGGGCTGCGACGACGGAGTTCGAGCCGTCCTATCCGATCTGAAAACTCGCCGCATTTGGGCGTATATCGCCGAGCAGGAAGGATACGCGTTCAATTTCAGGAAGTCTTTTATCCCCGACGTTTTGATTTACGCGTTTTGGATTTCGGCGGCGACCGTCTGTATTCGACGTCAAAAACGCGCCGAAACAACGACGCTTAAGCGTTTTGAAAAATTTCGCGACGCGCTGTTTGAACGCCGAGATCAAACGGGTCGTTTCCCGGAATCCCTTGAAGACCTCGACTTCGAGAACGCGTCGGAATACCGCGACGCGTTTCGTCGCCGCGAGTTTCTCTGTCTTGCGAACCTTGGAATCGGCGCGATCGGCGCGACGGCAACTTCATGGCGCGCGCCTTTCGCCCCTTGGAGATTTGGACGGCGAACGCTCGTCGCATTGGAAGACGGTTCAATCGTCAAAGTTCGCGGACGAAGGGCGGTCGAACGCTTTTACGACGTCGTCTGGGCGGCGAAAAAATGGAAAAACGTCGGGTATTTTCATCCGATAGAAAACAAGTTGGAATTTGAAGAAGGCGAATTGCCCTTCAAGCGAATTGCGAAGGCAAATCGAATTCTAAAACGGTCGTTTTTCCTTTCTCTCTGGCTATTCTTCTTGGTTTCATACCTCGTTCGCGGCAACCTCGGCGCCTGTTACTCCTACGTTGTTGGAGCGACCATTATGGCTCTTCTCGCGAGAACCCTTCTGGCCTTTGCGCTTATTCCTCTGCCAATTGAACCAATAGCGAGTTTTTACGAGTTCATGGCGCACACGGTTTTTGGATGGATTTAGTTTTGAAAAAAGTTATTGGAGGCGGCGTTATGAAATCGAGTTGGTTCTCCGTCGGGAGTCTTTGCTGGCGACGGTTTCTGCGGATTCTCCTCGCGTACGTCGTTCTTTTCGCCATTCACCAAGTTTTTACGCTTCCGCTCTTTACCGCGCTCCTGCGGTTCGGCATGGAGGAAAACCCTGTTTCGTCGATATTGGAGACGCGATCCTTCGTCGAACAATACGAGAACATGACGGGCGCCGAGCCGTCGTCGCTCGCGGAGACGAGGGCGCCCCGCGCGGACGAATTCGTCCTGACGACGGGGGCGCAATACGCCCCGCTTCGCGAGCGTTACGACGGGATGATTCTCGCGGAGAAACGGCCTCGGCGAAGAACGCTCGTCCCTTTTCCGATGGGAACGTGGGGCGTTTACGCCGTCAAACCGAAGTCTTGCGACTACGGCGTTCGAATCGTTCAATCCGACTGGGAAACTCGCCGCCTTTACGCGTTTATCGCCAAACAGGAAGGAGGCGGGTTCAGCTTCGCGGCGTCTTTTGTCCTCGACGCGCTCATTTACGCGTTTTGGTTTGCCGCGGCGCTCTTTTACGTCTATCTACAAACGCGCAAAAGACGCGCCGAGGCGACGACGTTTGAGCGTTTCGAGCGATTTCGCGACGCGTGTTTCGCGTTTCGCGATCAGACGGGGCGTTTCCCGACCGCGCTTGAAGACCTCGGCGCCGAGGACGCGTCGGAATATCGCGACGCGTTTCGTCGCCGCGAGTTCCTCTGTCTCTCGACGCTTGGCGTCGGCGTCGTCGCGGCGACGGCGAAACCGTGGCGCGCGCCTTTCGCGCCCGTCGGTTTCGGGCGACGGACGCTCGTCGCGCTGGAGGACGGTTCGATCGTCAAAGTTCGCGGGCGGCGAACGGTCAATCTCTTCTACGACGTCCTCCGGACGGCGCGGAAGCAAGAGAACGTCGGACGGTTTTACGTCGCGAAAAACAAGTTGAAATTTGAAGAAAACGAACTGCCCGTTCGGCGCGCCGCGATCGTCGGCTACGCGCTGACGGCGGCGACGCTCCTGATCGTTTGGGCGACTTTTCTAGCGTTTATCGTTCGCGCCGACGGGGTCCGCGAGTTCAGCGATTTCATCGTTTCCGCGATTGGCGCCCTGATTTTTACGACGTGCGTCGCTTTGGGAATCGTCCCCTTGGAATACTTTAATCTTTTAGGAGGCGTTTACGCCTTTATCGCGCACACGGTTTGGGGCTGGATATAGTCGCCGTGAAAAGGGCGCGTCGACTCCGTCAAACCTGAGTTTTAGGTTAAGCGGTCGAAAGATTTCGATTTCTTTGATAAGCCTCAACAAAATACGTTGATACGACCAGCGTTAGACGCTACAATGAATCGGCGTCGTTTGTTCTGTAAGTTCGCGGTCAAAAAGACGTAAGATAAGAAATAACCGATATTATATTTAGACTTGTCATAGAGCATCATGGAACTTGACGCCGAAAACCCGAAAGACGAATATCTAAGAGTAAGACCTGAAATCTCCATTATCGTCCCGGTTTATCACGTGGAAAAATATCTGCGAAAAACGATCGACAGTATTCTGCGCCAGACCTTTTCCGATTTTGAACTAATCCTTGTCAACGACGGTGGAAATGAAGAGGAAACTGCGATCTGTAAAGAATACGCTCGGAAAGATTCGCGGATCGTTTATATCTACCAAACCAACCAAGGTTTAAGCTCGGCGCGCAACAGTGGGCTCGCAATAAGTCGCGGGAACTGGATCATGTTTGTTGACAGCGACGACTGGGTGAGAGAAGATTTTTGCGAAAAAGCGCATAAAGCCGTTTGCTCTACCGGCGCAGACATGGGCGTCTTCGATTTGGAACACGTGCGCGGCGAAAACGAGGACGGAATAAAAGAATGTTCCAACCTAGCCGAAGGCGTCTACGATGGCAAGACGGCGCTGGAAGAGAGAATTCGAGGAAATATCCGCGTATACGCTTGGAACAAAATTTACCGAGCGTCTTTATGGAAAAATATGAACTTTCCAGTCGGCGAAATTTGGGAAGACGACGCGATTATTCATGAAATCATCGATAAGTGCAAGACTGTGGCGGTTATCCACGACGTCTTGTATTATAAACGGGAAAGAGACGGAAGTATAACGGGCGACGCCTTTAAAGACGGTTCTTTTGCCTACTGGCTTTACGAACAACGACGCAAGCGCTGGATATATCTTGAGAAACGCTACCCAGAAATTTTAACAATCGCCGCGCAGGATATGGTTGACTCGATTCTTCAGTATGCGAGGACGACTCTAGTCTCCGGCGATACGAAAGGGCTAATTGAGGTTCGTAATTGGTCGAAACAAGCGCGGATTCCCACGCAACGTGTCGGTAGGTATCATAGAACGCGTTTTTTCCTGTTTCTTCACAGTCGAACTCTGTTTGCTTTGGCAGAGTACGCGCTCCATTATCGACGCGTTCTTCGCAACGCGTTCCGGCGACGCTCTTTACAATAACGAAACGCGTGTTTCTTTTGTTGAAAAGTCGATCGCCAGACGCGTGGACTAAATTAGCAAACCGCGACGTCGCAACCGCGTCAATTGCAGACGACAATACCGATTGGAACGCGTTGTCCTCCCCTCCCTGTTTTGAAAACAGTAGCAATGAATCATACCCTTCGTTTAGCGAGGCGCATGCACTGGCGCGGGACTCGTCGGCGACTTCGGATTTGGCTGATTCTTTTCCTCTTCAACCTGTTTTTCGTCTTCCCGGCGTTCGCTTTGCTCTTCGTCGCGGTAGCGTGGGACGGGATCCCTGTCGGCTTCGCGCCGACTTTTGTCCCCGTCGCGTTGACGCTCGCGCTCGTCGTCGGAGCGTCAACCGTCCTCTATGTTCGTCGTCAAATCCACAAAGGGCGCGAAGAAGCGGCGGCGTTTAAACGTTTTACGGCGTTTCGAGACGCGCAGTTCGAGTATCGCGATAAAACAGGACGCTTCCCGACGACGCTCCAAGAGCTTGGTAAAACGGTTAACGCGAAATATCGTAACCCATTCTACAATATTGAATTTCGATGTCTATCAAAATTCGACGTCGGCGTCATAGGGGCGTCGGCAAAACCTTGGCGCGCGCCCTTCGCGCCTTGGGGCTTCGGGCTTCGAATGTTTGTCGCGCTGGAAGACGGCTCGATCGCTAAAGTTCGAGGTCGCCGCGCCGTTGAGTTCCTTGACGACGTCCTCTGGAGAGCCGAAACCAAGAAAAATGTCGGCGCGTTTTATCTCAAGAAGAACAAATTGAGATTTAAAAGCGGCGATCTAAGTTTTAAACTCGCCGCCGCTATCGATAAATTTCTATTGCTATCGGAGATAGCGCTCGTTTTTGCCGCGGCGCCCCTTCTTTTCCCTCCGTCCGGATTCGTCGAACCCTTTCCTATCTTGGAGTTCTTTTTTGGAGGTCACGTCGCCGTTCCGCTCGCCGTCGACAGGACGATCGGCTTGACATTGGGGTTCATTCCCCTTCCTTTGCTCCCTTAGTTTAAAAAAATAGCGACGTCACGCTCCCGCAACGGTTGGACGACGCCGTCTTCAAATATTATGAAGAATAACGTCGTCCTTTCAGCGCCTCTTGGGCGGCGTCAAAAACGCGGTCAGTCGTCGTTCTTGAGCAAGTACTTGTTGTTCACAACTTTAACGCTCAGCGACGCGCTGATCGTCTCGTTGAAGACGGGCTCCGTCGGGCGGATGACGATTCCTTCTTTCTTGCCGCCGTTCGGATAGTTTCCGTCGGCGCGTTCCAGCAGCGCTTCGACCGTCGGGTATTTCGAGGGGAGATCGAAGTCGCCCTCTTTGATCAGAACGCTTGTTAGTCCCAGTTCGCGGCGCTCTTCGAACTCCCGATTACGAAACAATCATAATTCCAATAATCTATAGGGATTTCCCGCAAGTTCTTCCTTTAAAATATCGAGCGCAGCCTCTCTTGGTTCTAAATATAGTTCCGTCTCCTCCTCCATGAGAGCGGCATAAGTCGTGGTCTTGAGCAGAAATTCGACCGCCTCGTCCCTAGAACAGCCTTTCTCTTTCATAAGAGACTCTACAAGGAACACGACTATGGCGCGCGTATTTTTTTTCTGGTCGGCTTTTGCGCTCATTATCCAACCTCCCGTCTTTTTCTCTTTATCAAAGTTTAGAGTTCTGAGAGCTCTTTTCGTCCCAAAGAAATACTGTTTTGGTAAATTCTCAGGTTTTAACTCCGCTATTACTTTTTCACAAACCTCGTCTGAATATCCAGACTCTTCCAACTCGTCGTAATACTCGTTTATGACGGCGACTGTTTCAGCGTCCGCAGTTGGACCGATTACTATATCGTAATTGTGAGGGCTTCCTTCGTTTTTTCTGTTCAGGAGAATAAAACGAAGCCACGTTTTATCGGCTTTTTCAAAAACTTGAACGTTAAGTTCCGAAACGTCCTCGTTGAAAAGTAGATTGTATCGGTAAGCGACGATTTTCCGTAGTTTTGCCTCATCTTCAGCGCTGAGAAAACTTCGACGTTTTTCGGCAATTCTCTTGTTTCTAAGGGCTAGTCTTTCCGCATGAGAGGGAACCGCCGTCGCGTAAAAACCTTTGCCGAAATCCCGATAGCCTCTTCCAGCTGATAAGTCAATCTCGTCGAAGTCGTTAATTGTCCCGTGATATAACTTTTTCAACGAACGTCGACTCCTTGCATTTTAATATAGTCTTCCAGATCGTCGATAATACCTTGATTGCCAAGAGAATTATAGTTTTCGTAACAAACGTCGATGTAACTTAAAACGTCGTATTTCTTCAATACGTCCGACAACTCTGCGTACGACTTTCCCCAAGCTCTAGCTAAAATCGGTATCAAAACCAACTGCATATTAAGAACTTCTTTCTCTCGCGCGTTCATGGCAGAGTCCCCTAACAACCAATATTTCAGTCAATCATAGTCTTTAACCGTTTGATTGTCAAACGCTTGTTAGCGCTCGTTTCGCGTCCCCTTAATAATAATCCTCTAAATTCCGATTTCCAATATTATTCGTATGTTAGCGCAACATTTATCAAAAAAAACATCGAACGCGCTTTTCACAAATAAGCGCAGATCCGTCGCAATGCTTGAAAATCGGGAGTCAAAGAAAAAAACGTCGGACGAGAAGCCCGCCAAGTCTTCGGGTTTCTCGTCCATTCAACGCCGGTCAGTCGTCGTTCTTGAGCAAGTACTTGTTGTTCACAACTTTAACGCTCAGCGACGCGCTAATCGTCTCGTTAAAGACGGGCTCCGTCGGGCGGATGACGATTCCTTCCTTTTTGCCGCCGTTCGGATAGTTTCCGTCGGCGCGTTCCAGAAGCGCTTCGACCGTCGGGTATTTCGAGGGAAGATCGACGTCGACCTCTTCGATCGGAACGCTCGTTAGTCCGAGTTCGTCGCAGATCGCCAGCATTCGGTCGAGTCCGACTCGCTTGCCGTTCTCCCGTATCGTGAAAACGTACCATTCCGGCTTGAGCAGCTTCAAACGGTTTCGCTGAATCCCCGGCGCGCAGAATTCGCCCTGAATCGTTAGCGTCGTAAGACCCTCTTTCGCCATAAACGCTTGGAGCTTTTCTTTGTACCCGCGCTCGTTGACGAGGTTGTAGAAGGAAGACTGCCCGTCGTCTTTGTACTCGTAATTGTGCCCCGTAACGTGAAATCCGTCCTCGTCGATCCCAATCGAGTGCGAGCTTCCGTCCATCTTCGTGGAGATATAGTATTTCAGTCCGGCGAACGCTTCGAGGAGTTCGGGGCTCGCCTGAATCCGCGTCTCGTCCGTGTGCGGAATATCCCTCGGGAGCGTCCCGATCACGGAGCCGCCCGAAGTCGCGCGCTCCTCGATCTCCCATTTGCGGACGCCGAGAAGTTCCGTGACGTCGTCGCCGATTTGCGCGTCCTTAGAGATATCCGGAAGCGAGCTTACGGGAAGTAGCAGCCCCTGCGAGATTTGCCCGCGAAACTTCATCGTCTTCAGACGAAACCCTTCCCCGAGGACGTCGCTCTTCCGGTAGCTCGACGCCCTTAGAAACTCAAATTCCGGACGAACCGGCAGGAAACTGTCGATCTCAAAATAGACCGCCAAATCGGACGGCTGGAACTGTCCCTTATTCACGACGCAGCGCCATCCCAGCACATGCGCCAGCTCAATTTTATCCGCGCCTTCGATCGGCTCGACGCTTTCAATTTTCTGAATGCTCGCAAGTTTTCTCGTCATTTCGGCGTCCCCTATGCAACTCGCCGCAATCGGCGGCCAAAAAAATCATCTCCCCTGCTATCCGTATGTATTATATTTTCGCCGAGGAGTTGAAAAAAAAAGAAAAATATCCCATCCGCGCGGGAATTGTAACGCCAATCCCAACCGTCGCAACCCCCGACCTTTAATTTTTGCGCAAAAAAGGTCGGGGATTATCATTTCAGAAATCTCGCGACGATTCGCGACGCCCTACTCTTCGTCGTCCTCGTCGTCGAAATCTTCGTCGTCCTCATATTCGTAAGCGCTTTCGTTGACAAGCCCGCGAATAAACTCCTCGAAATTGTCCGTCAGAACGGTTATCGTTTCGTCAAAGTCAAGGTCGACGTGAGAGACTTTCGGCTCCCCTTGAGGGCCGCAGTCCCGGTAATCGAGGAAGACCAGATCGTGGCCCGCGCTGGGACAACCGCAGAGGACGACGCCGATCGGAGGATACTCCCATTCCTCGATCATGAAACGACTGCCGATTTTGCCGCACAGACTGTAATCTTTCTCCCGCCCGATCCCGTAAATATGTTCGATCGCGATATGGTCGTCCGCCCAGCTCGTCGGCGTTTTGGTCGGGAAACAGACGTTGACCGGAACGCCGCCGTTGTGGCGTTTCATGAGCCAAACGTAAGACGCGGGCAACTTGTACCCTAACTCCTCCTCGATCTCGGCAATCAGCTCGTCGGAAGGCGGGTCGCTAACGTAATTCTCGACGTTGTACGAATCGTCGTCCCAGAAATTCGAAAAATCAAAGCCTTCAAACATTTCGAAGTTCCCTTTGCTATTGATTTTCAATGAAGCGGTTAAGAAATCGCCGCGACGTTCAATGGGGACGTCGCGGCGATCTTTCATCGACGTCTTTCAACGTCGGTCTTTATCGACGCGTGAAAGCGTCATTTCGTTTCCTTGAAGACGAAGGCCCCCGACGGGACGGAGAAGACGGCGTAATCGTCGTTTTCAGAGACCGCCTCGGCGCCCTTCGGCGCGGCGACCTTGCCCGTCGCCGAGGTCTTCGGAACGTAAACCGTCGCCGACGTGTTCGGAGGAACGACGACCGTCAGTTCCATGCCGGAATCCTTCTTCTCCCACGCGGATTTGATCAGCCCGGTAATGGCGTTATACGAACCGCGCGCGAAGGTAAGATCCGTGTCGCCCGCCTTCGGGGGACGAACGACGAACTTGCGGAACCCGACGACCTCGTCGTCGCGCTGAATCCCGAGAAGATCCGAGATATACCACGCAACGGGGAACAGATACGAGCTGTGCAGCAGCGAGTGGCCGGGACGGTCGAGTTCCCACGCTTCCCAGTAGGTCGTCGCGTCGTGCGCGCGCATGAAGCCCCAGCCGGGATATTCCGTCTGCTTGAGCGTCGAATACGCGAGCGCGTCGAGTTTCTCCTGACGCAGATACCGGAAGAGGAGTCCGCCGCCCGTGATTCCGGCGCCGATGTGTCCCTTCGAATCGACGAGAATCGCGTCTTCGAGCCGCTTCTCGACGCGTTTCCGATCCGCCGCCGTCGCGGGGACGTCGGCGAGGAGCGAAAGCGCGAGGACCGCCTGCGCGTCGTCGTGATAGGAGCCTTCGTCCGCCTTGTAATACTTGGCGTTGATCGCTTTGCGCGTTCTATCGGCGAGCTTGTCCCATTCCGCGGCGCGGTCTTCGCGTCCCAAAACACGCGCGATCTTCGCCGCCGTCGCGAGGTTGAAGACGAGGTACATGTTGTTCAGGCAGAGCGCCTGCGGCGTGTGGCTGTTGGGGCCGTCCGGCGCGCCCGGCCAGAGCCAGTCGCCGAGGAACTTCCACTCGTCGCCGTACTTCTGGAGCAGCCCGTCCTTGACGTTCGACTCAAGGAACCCGAGCCACTTCTCAATCATCGCGAAGTTCTCTTCGAGAATCCGTTTGTCGCCGTACTGCAAGTAGTAGGTGTACGGAAGCGTGATGACGATTCCGCCCCACGAAGGACCGCCGCCGCCCCAGTAGGTCGGCGCCGTGTTCGGAAGCCAGCCGTCGGGATAATCCTTCTGGCAGTCGCGCCAGTCTTGGAGCCATTTGTAATAGAACGCTTCGAGCCCGTAGCTGTACATGCCCGACTCGGACGTCGCGTGCGCGTCGCCGCCGTAGCCCATGCGCTCGCGCTGCGGGCAGTCGACGACGTAGCCGCCAATCGACAGGTTCTCGTAGGTCCAGCGGCCCGTGTTATAGATCCAGTTCTGAAGATCGTCCGACGTTTCGCAGGTCGCGGCGTTCTCATAGTTGGTGCGAATATTCCAGCCGACGATATCGTCGAGCTTCGGCTCCTCGTCGATTCCGGAGATCGTAATCCAACGTCCGGAGCTGTAGTTGAAGCGGTTCTGGAAAACGCCGTCGCCCTTCGCGTCGAGCGTGATCGAACTGGAGAGATTGAACGTCTTCGTTTCCTGAGAACGTTCCGAATAATCGAATTTAACCGTCGAATTCGGCTTACCATGGAGCTTGACGCGAGTCCAGCCCGCAAAGTTCACGCCCATATCGACGCGCCAAACGCCGTCCCCCTTCTTCTCGATCGAGACGGGACGAATCGGCGCGGTCAAAACGTTGATCGGGGTCGCCTGCGCGGTCACTTCAAGTTTCGGGGCGAATTCCGTCGCGGTCTTCCACGCGGAATCGTCGAAATCGACCTTGTTCCAGTTCGGATTCTCCAGCGCCGCCTCGACGTGTTCGCCGCCGAAATTGCCGAAGGTCCAGTTTCCGCTCGTGCTGATGAAGCTCGGGCTAATCTTCCACGAAGAATCGGTAACGACGCGCGTCTTGGCCCCGTCCGCCGCGATAATATCGGTCTGCGCCATCACGATCGGCGTGAGAGGACGATCGTTGTCGGCGGCGTATTCCCCGAAAACGCCCCATCCGGCGCCGAGCCAGAGCGCGATTACGTTCTTGCCCTCTTTGAGGAACGGCGCGACGTCGTACGTTATGTAGCGCGCGCGATATTTATGGTCGGAGACGTTCGGCGCGAGGACGGAGTCTTTATCGACCTTCTCGCCGTTGACGAAAACGTCGCAATACCCGCAACTCGCGACGAAAAGCTGCGCTTTCGCGGGCGCAGATTTCAGTTCAAACGTCTTTCGGAGCCACGGAGAGTCGAAGAACCCCGTCTTCGGGTTGCGGCCCGACGTCTTCGCGACGTTCGTTTCGCCGTCCGGAAGATAGCCCGTCCCGATCCACTTCGCGGTCCATTCAGACTGCTCGAAAAGCCCCGTCGTCCAGCACGCGACGTCTGACGCCTCAGAAAGGGCGCCGTCCTGATCCTTGATCTGAACGGTCCAGAAATAGCAAGAGTCCGATTCCAGTTTCGTTCCGGCGTAAACGATCTGCGCCGTCGCGTTCGACTCGACCCAGCCGGTGTCCCAGAGCTTGCCTTGGAGCTTTTCGGCGTCCTCTCGCGTCGCGTCGACTCGGACGCGATACGAGTTCTGGCGCTGACCGATCGCGGTCTCGTCCGAAGTTTCGAGAATCCAGCTCAAACGCGGCGCGGGCGCGTCGAGTCCTTTCGGATTCGTGAGATATTCGCAGCGCAAATTCGTCGGCGTGAGGGACGAATCGGCGCCGTACGCCAGCGCGCCGGACGCCAGCGCGACGACGGCGAGAATCGCCGCCGCAAACGCGTTTGTCAATTTCATTTCTTCACCTTAGTCGTGTTGGTCGTAACAAACGTCGTGGTCGGTTCGCGACGTCGCGTCGCGCAACCGTTGATTCCTCCCCGATTATATTGGCGCGTCGTTCCGAACGCAACTTTTTTTCTTCGCCTCTTTTAAAAGACGCTGAAAAAAATAGCGCGTCCATCCGAAGACGGACGCGCTCGCGAGCTTCGCATGATCGAGGATTTTGATTCAGTTCTTGCTCGCTTCGACCGCAACGTCGTAGATAAACTTAGGCGTTCCGTCAAATTCTCCAAGCGCCGTTTCCGTTCCGACGTAATCAAGACCTTCGAGAGACGGGCTCGGCGCGTTTTCGTCGTCGGCTCCCGCGCCCATCGCGGGGAACTTCTGAACGCGTTCGAGGAACTTCTTGGAGCCGGACGCGAGATAGAGCGCGACGACGATCGTCTTTTTGCCGTCTTTCGTGTTCTTTTCAATCACGGGCTTCGCGCGCTTGGCAAACATAGCGCCCATGCCGACGAAAGCCGTGTCGACGGAGTCGAACCCAAGTTCGGCGACCGCGTCGACGGCGCTCTTCGTCTGCGCGTCGACGAGCCCGGCGTAATCGTCGTCGCCGTGCGCGACGAAAAGAACGCGTTCGTTTGCAGGGTCTTTCATCACGGACTTAACCTGATTGACGGCGTAGTCTTTCAGGAGGTCGCCGGCGCTGAGCGTCGGGGTCAGCGCGATCGGGAGCTTCGTCCGAAGGATGCGCGCGTTCTCTTCATGCGCGGCTTCGCGCGCCTTCGGATCGCCGTAAAGACCGAGAATCGTCACGACGTCAAACTGAACGTGGCTCGTCGGATAGATGAACGCCGGAACAACGACGACCGCGTCGCAACCCGCCTTCTCAAGACGGCCGAAGCCCGCGACGATATCGTTCTCGAAATTGAATTCCATGTCGCACGACTCGATCGCGGCGAAAACATGGTCTTTTTCGTCCAAAGCGCGAACCTTGTCCGCAATATCGTTGACGAGCTTCGTCCACGACGGAGATCCCGCGCCGTGAGAAACGATAAGGAGTCCGATTTTTTCGCCGCGAGGCGTGAGTTCGCGATTAAGATCGGCTTTGTACTCGTCCGAAAGCTTCGGCGCCTGCATCGGCGGCTGAGCAAAAGAGGACGCGGAAAAAAGAACGACGGCGACTAGCGCGCAAACGCCGGTCATAAAGGATGAACGTCTTTTCATAATGAGTGTTTCGCTTGCTGAAAGGATAAAAGGATCGTTGAAACAGACCGACGTCGACGCGTCGGACGCTAATCTCGCGAGGAGACGCCAGGCCCCTCGCGAGTTGTTTTCACGTTAGAGCGCGACGCTTTCCCCGCCGGCAACGGTCGCCATCGCGCGCCATGTCTCGACGTCGACCGTGTTGGAAACAAAGCGAACGGATCCGTCCGCCATGAGCGCGTTCACGCCGCTCGCGTGATAACTTCGCGCGGCGTAGAACCCGTAGTTCATCCAGTTGCATGTCGCGGCGGAAGAGTTGGGAGGAAGGAACGCGCCAAACGTCGTGTAAAGCGGAACGCCGGAAAGCCACGTCGAGCAGCGGTCAAGTTGCCAGCCGGGCGCGCTGACGCCGTTCTGAATCGACTCGACCTCGGCGGGCGTCTCGGCGTCAAACAACGTCTTCGGGACGTTCTGCATAATGACCTTACGGAGCAGATTCTTCTGCTTGATCTCCTCGAGCGTTCCCGAGACGTCCTGATCGGACCCCGCGCCGATCGTACTCTCCGCCATGAGAAGCGTATTCGACGTTCCGTCGACGCACGCCGCGATCGTATTGTCGCACCCGTAGTAGAAGAGTCCGTTCGATTTCAACGTCGCTTTGCCGCCGACGCTCGTCGTCCCGATGCGCGCAAGGTCGGAGCCGGTGCAAACGCAGTAGCTCGACGGATACGCCCTCAGCGGCGCCGTCGCGGAATTTCCGGCGTCCGTGAAGATTTTCAAATTCGACTGAACGAGCGTTCCTCCTTGAGGATCGCTCGGGCACGCGAGAAATGCAGCTCGACAGTTGAGCGCGTCGGTTAGATGGTAGAGAACCGCGTTGTTCCCCATGCCCGCCGACTTGTAGACGGGCTGAGAGTAGTCGATCAGATCGGCGATCTGGTTCGCTTCCATGTAGCGGAAGAGACGCGCCTGAACGGAGAACGCGTTGGCCGATTTCGTAGCGGAATTCGCCATCGGCGGGAAATGCTCGTTGAACGCGCTGATGTAATTATGCGTCGCCAAACCGTACTGTTTCAGGTTGTTCGAGCATTGCATGCGACGCGCGGATTCGCGCGCCGCTTGAACGGCGGGAAGGAGAAGCCCAATGAGAATCCCGATGATCGCGATCACAACGAGCAACTCGACGAGGGTAAAGCCTTTTCTTGTCATCTGGTGAAACATAAGTCCGCCTTTATATGAGCGCCGCGCTTCGCGCAGAACGCCTCTATGGTAAAACGATTAAATATATTCGTTGAATCCATTCCCGTCGCCGCTCCAAAGCGGCGACTCCCAGCATTCGTCCTAGGGACCGACAAACGCAGTCGACGCGGAGAAACCAAGTTAAAAATATCAAGGTGGTTAAACCACGCGACTAAACAGACCGTCTATCGCGTCAAAAGTTATATTAATCTAACTTTGAAGAACATTCTACGCAGGGCATTGGAAACGTCAAGACGACAAGTTAGAAAAAACTAATTTTTTTCTTTCGCCAGAAATCTTCACGCGAAACAATCCTGCGATTGCGGCAAGAGTTGCAAAAACGTTCGATTTTTCAAGGGAACCGCGCGCGTCGTTAATGAAGAAAACCGATCCGACAGAGGGCGCGGGAGACACGCGACCTTGCCGAATCGGCGAGCGCAAGAAAGAACCGCCCTTCCCAAGCGTTCGCGTCGCAAGGGAAGAACACTGTTAAACGAATCTTCTGTTTTCGTCAACAAAGCGTATTATAATCGGCGAATCGACTAAAGTCAACCTCTTTAAATTAGATTTTACTAACTTTGAAAAATTTCGCGAAATTTTTTTCTTTTTTACGTCGCCGCGCGACTCTCTATTAGCATGCGGGCGCGAATCCGCGCGTCGCGCTTGCAAAAGCGTTTTTTAACGCCAAGTCCTTCCCATCTGCAACTTTCCATTGACGTACGCGTCAGGTTTTGAGATACTATACGCTATGCGTCGCCGAAATCGCAAGCGTTCGGATCGTCGGCGACGCCTAGTTTGCCCCATTAAAAATAAAGGAGCGACCTATGTCTACGCGCAAATCATTCGTCTTTCGCTCGGGACGACTCGTTTCGATCGTCCTGTCGACGCTGGCTTGCTTCGCGCTCTCCGCCCAAATCGCCAACGCGCAGGGGTTCCTCTTTGAACCCCTTCACCCGCGTCCGCTTCCGAGAATTATTCCTCCGCCCCACGTCCCCATTCCGGCCCCGCGCGAGGCGACCTACTCGATCGAATCCGAAGAAATCGTCGCCGACGTCTCCGGCGTCGTCGCGCAGGTCGACGTTTCGCAAACCTTTAAAAACGAAGGTTCAACGACAATCGAAACCGCGTTCGTCTTTCCCCTTCCCTACGACGGCGCCGTCGATTCCATGACGCTCCTCGTCGACGGAAAGGAGACGCCCGCGAACCTCGTCGACGCCGAGGAAGCGCGAAAGCAATATGAAGAAATCGTCCGCAAGGCGCGCGATCCCGCGCTCCTCGAATGGGTCGGCGTCGGACTCTTTAAAACGAGCGTCTTCCCCATCCCAGCGGGAGAAACTCGAACCGTGACGATGCGCTACACGCAAGTTCTGCGCACGGGCGCGGATCTTACGGAATTCTTCTTCCCGCTGAGCGCGGCGAAGTACTCGTCGAAACCGATTAAAAAGATATCGTTCGACGTCTCAATCAACGGAACCTCTGAAATCAAGACAGTTTACTCGCCGACATACGACCTGAAGATCGACCGTCCCGAAAAGACGAAGGCGAAGGTCTCCTGCGTCCTTGAGAACGTCGTTCCCTCGAGCGACTTCCGACTCTTCTTCGACGAAAACGCCGACGATCTCTCCGCGAAGTCTTAAGTTACCGTCCCGACGAGAAAGACGACGGGTATTTCCTCCTCCTCGCGTCGCCGAAAATCGCCGACGAAGGTTCGAAACCGTTGCCGCGCACTATCGTCTTCTGTCTCGACGTCTCGGGAAGCATGAGCGGTCAGAAAATCGAGCAGGCGCGGGAATCGATGAAATTCGTTATTTCGCGCCTCCACGACGGCGACAAATTCAACGTCGTCCTCTTCGGTTCCGACGTCGTCTCCTTTAAAGACGATCTGCAAGTCGCGTCGGCGGAAACGCGTCAAGAGGCGCTCGGCTACGTCGACGGGGTTCGCGCTCGCGGAACGACCCACATCGAAGGCGCGCTCAAACGCGCGTTCTCGCTCCTCAACGGCGACGACTCCTCCAACTTGAAATTCCTGATTTTCGTCAGCGACGGCGAGGCGACCGTCGGCGAAACGAACGAAATGAAACTCGCGCAAATCGCGCGCGAAAACAACAAGAGCGCCGCGCGTTTCTTCTCCTTCGGCGTCGGCTACGACGTGAACGCGCGACTCCTCGACCGTTTCGTCCGCGACGGACGCGGTCAAGGCGAATACGTCAAGCCCGAAGAGAAGATCGAAGACCGCATTTCCGCGTTCTATTCGCGCGTCGAAGCGCCCGTCTTCTCCGACGTCGAATTCTCGTTCACGCTCCCGAGCGCGACGGATAAGAAGTATTTCGTCAACCAAGTCTATCCTTCGGGGAAAACCGATCTTTTCGCGGGCGAAAAACTCGTAATGGCCGGACGGTATTCCACGCCGGGCGAGGTCAAGATTCAGGCGAAGGGAAAGATTGGAGAACGCGACGAAGAGAAGAACTTTGAAGGAAACTTCGTCGCTAAGAGCGAAGATTCGACGAACGCGTTCGTCGAACGCATCTGGGCGGCGCGTCGAATCGGCGAGATCATCGATGAACTCGACCTCAACGGCATGAATCAGGAACTGCTCGACGAACTTGTACAACTCTCGAAAAAACACGGCGTCATGACGCCCTACACGTCTTTCCTCGCGCGCGAAGACGTCGCTTTGAACTCCGCCGCCAACAACGCGACGGCCCGAGATAATTTCCATGCGCTCGCCTCCAACACGAGCGGAATGGGCGGCGTCAGACAACGTAGTATGAAGCAAGGACTTAAGCAAGTCGACAATCTTAACGGCGCGCAGTTTGATTCGATCGCCGAATCGAACGCCATGGCGCTCGCCGACGATTCGTCGTCCGCTTCCAGCGCCCGAATGAGCGGCGGAATGGGAGGCGGAATGGGAGGCGGAATGGGAGGCGGAATGGGAGGCGCCAGAGGAGCGGGAATAGCCGGCGGTCGCATACTCAGAGCCCCCGCGACCCTCGCGAAACGCGCGCTTCCGATGGGCGCGATGGGCGCGGCGGTTCCCGCGCCTAGCCCGGCGCCGCAAATCGACGAGGCCGTTTCGAACAATATCCGCGTCGTCGCCGACAAGACCTTCTATCTCCGCGAAGGACGCTGGGTCGATTCCTCCGTGACCGAGGAGATGGAAAAGAACGCTAAGCCCGTCGAAATTAAACAGTTCAGCGACGAATACTTCAAGCTGATCGACGAGAACGGCGCCAATCTGTCGCAGTACCTCGTTTTCGAAGAGTCGATTACCCTGAATTTCAAGGGCAAACTCTACAAGATCGAACGCGTCGAGGAATGAGTTTAACTCGATAACGACGATTTTTAGCGCGCGAAATGGGAAAATTGCCTCCCGTTTCGCGCTTTCTTTTTTGAAAACGGCGTTAAAAAAGCTTTTATTGCCGCGCCGCGTCAAAAGTTCTTGACGACAAGGCGCGTCCGGGTTAAACTGGAACAAGATTTGCGAGAATCGCCGAAGAAAAGTTTAACTGCGGAGAACGGGAAGGTCAGATGACAATTCGACTCCTTGTCGCCGATCCGCAGCCCGTGACGCGCGCCGGTCTGGTCGCGTTTTTTGGCGGCTCCGACGTTGAAATCGTCGACTTCGCGGAAACGGCGGAACAGACCGTCGCCAAAGCGCTGAGCGTCTCGCCCGACGTCGTAATGCTCGACGCGACGTTTCCCGACGGTTCGGGATTCGACGCCGTTCAGGAACTCAGAAAAGCGGGCTTTACGGGTCGCGTCGTCTTCTTCTTGGCTTCCGACCGTCGACCGGACGTCGCGCGCGCGGCGGCGGTCGGAGCGGACGCGAGACTCCTGAAGACGGCGTCGCAGACCGAGGTCGTTTCGCTCGTTCGAGAGCTTGCGCTCGCGACGACGCCCGAGGCGGCGCAAAAGTATTCCGGCGATCTGAGACGCGTCCGGCGCGTCATGCGGCTTCGTCAGGTCGATCCGCTCAGTCCGTTGACCGCGAGAGAAACGCAGGTGCTGCGCCATATTACGCTCGGCCTGAGCAACAAGGAGATCGCGTTTTCGCTCAAGCTCAGCGTCGACACGGTTAAAGAACACGTGCAGAATATTCTGCGCAAATTGGAAGTCAATGATCGCGCGCAGGCGGCCGTCTGGGCGGTCAGAAATAAACTCGTCCCATGAGCCTTCGCGGCTGCGCCTTTACGCCGACGCTTTTGGGACTCGTTGAAATTTTACCTTTAATATCGGAGATAGAACTCATGGGTCTTTCCAATGCTCGCACGATGACTCGATATATTGGCAGCGCCGCCGTCATCGATTGCCTCGACGTCAAACTCAACGAAGAACTAACGATCCAAGCTTGGGGCGAAGAACTCAACTCCATCGTGGCGAACCTCCCCAAGGACAAAGACCGCGTCGTCGTCAACTTCCAGAGCGTTAAGTTCATGTCCAGTTCCGCGCTGCGCGTGCTCATCACGCTTAACGCGAAAGCAAAGGCTCAGAAAGTCGCGCTCTTCCTCTGCTCCATCTGTCCCAATATCATGGAAGTCTTCAAAATCACGAAACTCGATTCCATCTTCAAGATTCGTTCCACCGAACTCGAAGCGGTCAGTTCGCTCCTCAAATGAGAATCGGCCCGCGTTCGCGCGCTACGCGACGGACGCGGACTCTCTTTGCGTTCATCATGTTCCATACAAGACCGACGTCTAGACGCCGGCTTGTCGCAATGAAGATTGACAGGCGCGCTTATGACTGCAAGCTCAGAAAAATCGGACGTTTGGCGGTTTGACAGAGCGTTTCCAAGCGTCTCCGCCAGCGTCGCGCCGTTTCTCGACGCAATCGTCGCCGAACTGGAAGGACGCGCGTGGGATCCCGGCGACGTCTTTGCGATTAGACTCGCGCTTGACGAGGCCGTCGCCAACGCCATTGAACATGGCAACCGTCGCGACCCGGAAAAAAAGATTCAACTCAGCGCTGAAATTTCAGGGGAGCGCATCCTCGTCTCCATCCAAGACGAAGGACCGGGCTTTTCGTTCGACGCCATTCGCGATCCTACGCTTGAAGAGAATCTTGAAATTCCTCAAGGACGAGGGCTGTTTCTCATTAGAAACTTTATGAC
>CAMZHY010000009.1 GCA_947307005.1 uncultured Planctomycetaceae bacterium | reverse complement strand
ATATTCAACCGTGCGGTTTCCCGCGTCGTCGATATGAATTCCCATCTGTTCCCTAGCAATGGCGACCATTGCGGGCTAATTGCCGCCTTTGAGCGCGTTGGGCCAGCGTTTGAGGATATGCCGCTGAATCTCCGCGTCGGTCGCGCAACAGTCCGGGGGATATTCTCCGTACTTCTGCTTGTAGATTTCGAGCGCTTGGGAAAGGTCGTCAAGGCGATGTCGCGCGGTCGCGGAACCGACAAAGAGGCGCGCGGACTGAAGCGCGACGAGCGTGATTCCCGCCAGCAGCGCGATAATCGCGATCACGATGAGTAGCTCGACCAGAGTAAAACCCGCTCTTTTGGACGCCATAGTCGCTTCGCCTTATTTATCTTGCCTTAAACCGTCCCGGCGGCTTCAAGCGCCGCCGGTTTCGTCGACCCGACGCGCGTGAAGCGCCTGGTCGTCGCCAACCCCGCGTCTCTATTAAACTTGGAGGCGCGAGTCGGCAAAAAGTTCCAATTCTTCCGATTCCGTCAGTTCGAGAGGGATTCGATCAGCTTAATCATCGGCAGGAAGAGCGCGACGACGATCGTACCGACCATACCGCCGAGGAGCATAACGAGAAGCGGCTCGATCATACTCAGGAGCGCTTCCGTCGCGACGGCAACTTCCTCGTCGAAGACGTCCGCGACCTTATAAAGCATCTCGTCCAACTCGCCCGTCTCTTCGCCGACGTCAACCATGTTTACAACGATGTCGTCCAGAATCTTATTCTGCAACTTCATCATGTAGATCAAACACCCGATCGGACCGGCGAGGAAACAGAAGAAGTAGAAGAGACACGCGGGATGGAACCCCGGTCTGGAATTCTTCTTCATCGGGTTGGCGATCGTATCGCCCTCGCGAATCGCGTCGAGAATTTTTTGGTACATGCTCTCGAAGACCGCGTTGTTGGAGGTTTCCTTCGTAATGTGAATCGCCTCCAAGATCGGAACGCCGGACTGAACCAAGGTTCCGAGCGTACGGGTCGTTCGCGCGACGACCGTCTTTTCAATCAAGTTTCCGAAGATCGGCAGACGCAAGAGGAACAGGTGCCAACCGAACCTCATGTAGCTGAAGCTTGTCGTCAACTTGATGAACAGCCAAATGCCAAAGGGAACGCCCGGAATCAGGTACCAATAGGTCATGATCATGTGGGACGTGTTCATGAGCCACTTGGTCAGCGCGGGGAGTTCCGTGTCGAAGTCCGCGAAGATTTCCTCGAACTTCGGGACGATGCTCGTCATGATGAAGATCATGATACCGCACGCGAAGACGAGAACGGAGACCGGGTAGGTCATCGCGGATTTAATCTTCGCCTTCAACTGCTCCGAACGCTCGAGGAATTCCGCCAAACGCTTGAGTATCGTTTCGAGCGCACCGCCCGCCTCGCGCGCTTTGATCATGTTCACGGACAAGCGATTGAACGCATTAGGCGACTTCGCCATCGCCTCCGAAAGACTCGAACCGGACTCAATTTCGGAACAAACGTCGATCAGGCAGTTTCGCAGCGCGCCGGGCTTGGCCTGCGCTTGCAGGATGTTCAAACTCCTCAGAATCGGCAATCCCGCGTCCTGAAGAATCGAGAGGCTTCGAGTGAAGTCGCGCAAGAGCTTCGGTTTGACCCTTCCGAAGGAGAAGGTCTTGCCGTTCGTGTTTCCGCCCTTCTTCTTCGTCGCCTTACGATCTTTATGGAGAGCGATCTTGGTAACCATGTACCCGCTCTCTTTTAGCGTCGCGGTAACTTCCTCTTCGGTCGACGCCTCGATGACGTCGGTAAAACCTTTACCGGCGGCGTCGACCCACTCTACTTTAAACTTCGGCATGGGAATACCTTTTGAATGAACCTGTAACGGCGTTAGACGAACGTCGCGCTTCTCTGGCAATCCTGCGGAGCGCTCCTGGATCGCCCGAACTGCCGCCGGGGAAGTCGGAAACGACAGTCAAGCTTCGACGCGTCTTTATTTCAAAGGACTCGCGCGCCTTTGGCGAAACGCGCGTGGAAACGACCAAGGCGTCGTCGGTCGTTCCCGTCTGTCAGTATATCTTGCGAGCGCGCCGTTTCAACGCCCGCCTCGAGTTTTCCGCGTTATCCGCGGCGCTCATCTCGCTCGAGGCGCGTCCGGCGCGCAACCTCTCCGCGATTAGTAATCGATAACCGTCTCGCGAACGACCTCTTCGATCGTCGTCGTACCCTCGTAAATCTTCTGCAACCCCGCCACGCGAAGGGGCGTCATCCCGTTGCGAACCGCCGCGTCGTGCATCTCGCCAATCGAGCCGTTTCGGAGCACGATGTCGCGGAGCTCTTCGTTCATCACGAGGAACTCGTGGATCGCCGTGCGCCCCTTATACCCCGTGTTGTTGCAGGCGACGCAACCTTGACCTTGGTAAAAATGCTTGCCCACGATATCTTCCGCCGTGAGTCCGAGCTGAGCGAGTTGCTCTTCCGTCGGCGTAATCTCCTGCCGACATTCCTTGCAGATTCGACGCACAAGTCGCTGCGCCAGAATCGCCTGGATTGTCGCCGTGATAAGGAACTCGGGAATCCCCATATCCTTCAGACGCGTAATCGTGCTCGGCGCGTCGTTCGTGTGCAGCGTGCTGAAGACCAAGTGTCCCGTAAGGGACGCCTGAACCGCGATTTGCGCGGTCTCGCGGTCTCGAATCTCGCCGACGAGGATTTTATCGGGGTCTTGTCGAAGAATCGAACGCAGGCAGTTCGCGAACGTGTTGCCAATTTCCGCGTCGATCGGCATCTGGATGATGCCGTCGATCTCGTACTCAACCGGGTCCTCGGTCGTCATCAGTTTGTCCGTAATGACGTTGAGTTCGGAAAGCGCCGCGTAAAGGGTCGTCGTCTTGCCCGAGCCGGTCGGTCCCGTCACGAGGATAATGCCGTTAGGCAACTCGATGACCTGGCGGAACCGCCGAATTAACTCCTGCGACATTCCAACGTTGTTGAGGTCAAGGGAGATGACGGACTTGTCGAGGATTCGGCAGACGACGCTCTCTCCGAACATCGTCGGGAGAACGCTAACGCGGAAGTCGACCGGGTTCCCCGCGACCATCAGACGGATACGACCGTCTTGCGGGAGACGCTTCTCCGCGATGTCAAGGTTCGCGAGCACCTTGATGCGCGTGATGATGGCGTTCGCCAAGTGACGCGGCGGCGGAACCATTTCGTAGAGCGTCCCGTCCGCCTTGATGCGGATCTTGAACTCGTCTTCAAACGGCTCGAAGTGAAGGTCGCTCGCATGGTCTTTGATTCCAAGGAGGAAGACCATGTTGAGGAGTTTGCGAACGGGCGCACTCTCGGCGAGCGCCTCGACGCTCGTAAGGTCTTCCATCGTCCCGGCGCCTTCGACGAGCTCTTGGAAGTCCTTGTCGTTCTCCATATTGGCGATGATCGATTCGACGCTGTCGCCCTGATCCGTCGCGTAATACCTTTCGAGCGCGACGTCGATTTCTTTCTCAGTCGTAACGACGGGTCGAATCTGATACCCAAGGAAGTTCCGCAACTCGTCCATGACGGAAATGTTCTGCGGCGCGGCGGTCGCGACCGTCAGAACGTCGTTGCGGAAACTCAGCGGAATCACGCGGTACAGATTCGCCATCGGCTCCGTCAGGTGGCTCAGAACCTCCGGCGGAATCGTCAGGTCGGACACGGCGACGACCTGGAGCGAAAACTGCTCCGCGAGCGCCTGCGCGAGCTGGTCGTCCGTGATCATGTTCATATTGATCGCGATCTGCCCGAGCAACTCGGTTGGACGCTGAGCCTGCTCCTCGCGGAGGAGATCCAACTGTTCTTCGTCTATGTACCCGAGGTCAACCAGAATTTGACCAAAACTTCGCGCCATTTCAGCAACTCCGATCCGAAATTATTTTCTTCGCCTCAACGAGATTCGCTTCGACTTTCCCCTCGCGTCGCGACGACTGGCGCCGCCGACGCCGGAAAATTTCTGAAAAAACGCCAATTTTCCGGAAACTTTCCGTTCTCTGTTTCTCAACGTTCCCATGAACGCCGCCCTTTCGCGTCCCAAATGTTCAGGAACGCGTCAGCAAAACGTATCGTTTTGAAACAGTCTGTCTCGTTTTCAGCGATTCCGATAAAATCGGAAAGGGACTGTTTCTATCATGGGCAAAGACGGCGCCAAAACTCGCGCCGTCCGTTTTTCCAACGTCGTCCGCCCCTTCGGAGCGCAAAATCACGCGTCTCCCAGTCGGAGAACGCGCGACGCGACGTCATTCTTCCTCTTCTTCCTCTTCCTGAACGCCGAGTCCCGTCTCCCAGCGCCGCATCTTCTCTTCAAGCGCGTCGGGCATGTTCGCCTTGGTAATCGCGTCCTGCTTCGTCACGATCTGATCCTTCCAGAGTCGGAAGAGGTGGTCGTCGAGAAGCTGCATGCCAAGCTTGTGACCCGTCTGAATCGAAGAGTTAATACGGAACGTCTTGTTTTCACGAATGAGGTTCGCGATAGCGGGAGTAACGACGAGCATTTCGTACGCCGCGATACGACCGCCTTGGATTCGAGGCAGAAGCTGCTGCGACAGAATTCCAATGATGGACGTCGAAAGCTGCGTTCGAATCTGCTCCTGCTGGTTCGTCGGGAAAACGTCGATGATACGGTTGACCGTTCCTTGCGCGCCGGTCGTGTGAAGGGTCCCGAAGACGACGTGGCCCGTTTCCGCCGCGGTAATCGCCGCTTCAATCGTCTCCAAGTCGCGCATTTCACCGACGAGGATGACGTCGGGGTCTTGACGCAACGCGGCGCGAATCGCGTCCGCAAAGGACATGACGTCGACGCCGACTTCGCGCTGGTTGACCGTCGATTTCTTGTGGTGATGATAGAATTCGATCGGGTCTTCGATCGTGATGATGTGATGGTCGATATTCGTGTTGAGCCAGTCGATGCACGCCGCAAGGGTCGTCGACTTGCCGGAACCGGTCGGTCCCGTAACCAGAATCATGCCTCGAGGACGCTGAATCAATTCCTTCATAACCGGCGGCGTGCCGAGCTGCTCCATCGACAGGAGGTCGTTCGGAATCTGACGAAGAACAAGCCCCGTGTTTCCCTTCTGCTTGAAAACGGAAACACGGAAACGCGCCTTGTCGCCGAACGCGAAACCGAAGTCGGTGCCGCCGCGTTCCTGCAGTTCCTGCTGACAACGTCCCGGCGTGATACTTTTCATCAGCGACACGGTGTCAGACGGTTCAAGGGATTTCGTCTCCAGCCGAACCAAGCGTCCGTGAAGACGAAGCACCGGCGGCTGACCGACGGCAAGGTGAAGGTCGGACGCGCCGCGAACGACGACCGTCTCAAGAAGTTTATCAATAAGGATTGTGCCCATTCGTCGCTTTCCTGTTACGAATTCTACTACCAATGAAGTCGATCAAAGAACCTCGACAAAGCTCGCAGGGATCAATCGTCTTCTAGACGCGCGACGCGAACGACTTCTTCGATCGTCGTGAGTCCCTTCATCGCTTTAACAATACCGTCTTCAAAGAGGACGTGCATTCCTTCGCTTCGCGCCAACTTGCGGATCGCGGAGGTCGACTCGCCCTTAAAGGTAAGCTCGCGAACCTTGGGCGACAGATACATTAGCTCGAAAATCGCGCGCCGTCCGCGGTATCCCGTCTTATTGCAGTTAACGCACCCCTTCCCCTTCATGAACGTCGCCTTCTCCGCCATCTCCGGCGTGATGCGCGCCGCGCGAAGTTCCGCTTCGCTCGGAGTATAGGGGCGTTTGCACTTCGGACAGACGCAACGCACAAGACGCTGCGCCATAATGCCGATAACCGAGCTCGCCACCATGTAGCCGGGAACGCCCATATCGACCAGACGCGTGATCGCCGACGGCGCGTCGTTCGTGTGAAGCGTGCTGAAGACCAAGTGTCCCGTCAGCGACGCTTGAATTCCCATCGAAGCCGTTTCAAGGTCGCGCATCTCGCCCACGAGGATGACGTTCGGCGCCTGTCGCAACATCGAACGAATAACCGCCGCGAAGTCGAGCCCGATCTGGTGCTTGATTTCCACTTGGTTAATGCCGGGAAGATAATATTCGACCGGGTCTTCCGCCGTGATGATCTTGCGGTTCGGCGTGTTCAGTTCGTTGAGCGCCGCGTAAAGAGTCGTCGTCTTGCCCGATCCCGTCGGCCCCGTCACGAGGATAATGCCGTTAGGGCGCTGAATAAGCTGCGTGAAACGCTTGTAGTCGCGCTCCGCAAACCCCAGCTGCAATAGGCTGACGCGAATGTTGTCCTTGTCGAGAATACGCATGACGATCGACTGACCGTGCGCCGACGGAATAACGGAGACGCGGAGGTCAAGTTCCTTTTCGCCTAAGGTCAGCTTGATACGACCGTCTTGCGTTCGACGACGCTCCGCAATGTCGAGCTTCGCGAGAATCTTAAAACGAGAAATCAGCGCGCCTTGGAAACGTTTCGGCAACGCTTCGCGCTCGACGAGCTTGCCGTCGATGCGGTATCGGATGCGAACGCGGTCTTCGAAGGGCTCGATGTGAATATCGGAGGCGCGCAACTGAACCGCTTCGGCGATGATCTGGTCGCACAAACGGACGATCGGCGCGTCGGTCTCGGTGCTCGCGCCCGCTTGGTCGGCGTCGTTCCCTTCGCCTTCGACGACCGTAAAGTTGATCGCCGTGTCGGTCATTTCTTGAATCATCGAGTCCGCCGACTCGCCGACGTTCTGACCGTAATGCTGGTTAATCGCCTCCTGAATCGCCTCTCGCGAAGAGACGACCGCTTCAATCGGACGCTGGAGAATAAAGCGCAACTTTTCGAAAACTTCGACGTCGTCCGGGTCGCTCACGACGACGACGAGCGCGTCGCCATCTTCTTCGTAAGGAAGAACGCAGTTTTCACGCGCGATCGACTCGGAAATCAACTCGACGACGGCGGGACGTATCATCGCGTCTTTGAGATCGACGTAACGCTTGCCGTGTTCTTCAGCGATCGCCTCCGCGATCTGATCGCCCGTTACGTACCCAAGGTCTTTAATCGCCTGCGCAAGCTTAATATTCGTCTTATGAGCAAGCTCCTGCGCCTCCTGAACTTGGTTTAGACTGAGTAAACCTTTCTTGTTCAAGATTCCGAGGTAGTTCAATCGTTTAGCCATTTAAGCTCCTCTGTCGCCAAAAACGTCGCCGCAAAAAGCCGCTCAACGGGACAAGACGCCAACGCGCCGTCCCTAAGTTCCCGCGAAAATAACGAAACCGGGAAAGACGCCGCGCCCTCTTCAGGACGCCGCCCCCCGTTCATATTTCGGTCTTTTTCCTCGCAGAAACAACCTTTTTCAGTTTAACCGCGCTATTTGGAAAAATCAAGCGTTTTTTACATCGGACGCCCCCCTTTATGCGAATTTCATCTCTACATTCTCCATAAACAAAACAGCCAGAACATCCGCTAAATTCGTCATAATCGTTATTTTAAGAAACTTAAAAGTTTTAACGGCGACGCCAATGAAGAAAAATAAAAAACATGAAGAAAATAGAAAAGAACCGAAATCGCATTGCACTTCGCGCGTTAAAAAAAGCCGCGTCTCGAAAACGCGGCTTTCATCGGAGAAAGAGTCTAAGACGCGGCGTCACACCATTTCGGAATAGCTGCCAAGATATGTGAACGACTCGCAAATTCCCTGAAGCTCGCCCAAAAGCTGGATGAAACGCGGCGAGTAGACGGGCGCGTCTAAATCGAAGTAGAACATGAACTCAAAATCGCGATCCGGCAAAGGACGGCTTTCAAGCTTAATGAGGTTGACGTTGAGCGAATAAAATCTCGAAAGGATTTTGTAAAGCGATCCAGGCTCGTGAGAAACGCTAACCATCAAACTCGTGCGATTCGCGCCGGGGAAAATCTCCAAGTCTTTCGAGATGCAGATAAAACGCGTGTAATTGTTGTCTTTATCCTGAACAGCCGATCTGAGACATTCGAGCCCATAGAGCTTAATGCACGCGCGGGACGCGAGCGCGGCGACGTCGCGACGTTCGGTCGTCGCAACCATCTGCGCCGCAATCGCCGTATTCTGCGACGGAATGACGCGAACGCCTTTGAGCGTCGCTAAAAACTCGGAGCACTGGCTCAACGCGTGCGGATGCGAATGAATTTCGCGAATCTCGGAAAGTTGAACGCCCGGCTTGACGAGAAGATTGTGGTCGATCTTCTGCCTAATGCTACGAACAATATGGAAGTGATGACGCTGCATCAGGTCGTAAACTTGGTTCACCGATCCGGCGAGGCTGTTTTCGATCGGAATGACCCCGTAACGACAGAATCCCTTGTCGATCGCCGCGAAAACGCCTTCGAAGTTCTGGAAATAGATGATCTTCGCGCCGCTAACGAGCCGATCGCAAGCGAGCTGCGAGTTCGCGCCCTCGACGCCTTGACAGGCGACGGTGATATTTGACGGAAAAAGCTTCGGCGTGCATTCGATCGCGTGTTCAATATCTTTCGTCAGCGGCGCGCCGACGCCAATGAGCCGGTTCTGATAGCTGCGGCTCAGGTCGAAGACAACCGAATACAGGAGAGGCAAATATTCTTTGAACTCTTCCGGCGATTTCTCAAAAATATTGTTCCGCTTGGCGCGTTCCCGTTCCATGTCGATTACGGGAATCCCTTTTTCCCTCTTGTATCCGGCAACTTCGTTGCTGAGCTTCATCCTTTCGCAAAAAAGGCTAATCAGTTGATCGTCGACCTCGTCGATCCTATCGCGAATTTCGTTTAAATCCATTGAACGCTCCCGGCGTTTCTACCGCCGAATGTTATCTTCGAACGCGAACGCGCTCGAAGTTCGTATAAAAAAACGCGTTGCAGAGACGATCCGCAACGCGTTGAATCAGGCGCTTTTCCGAGCCAACTATAGCGCTACGACCGTCCCCGCCGACCGACGGCGGTAAAGGTAAAGCTAAAAAAGGAGGCGAAGGAAAAGACGTTAATCATCGTAGGACTTTCAATCTTGAAGGACGAACGTCGGAATCTCCAACTAACCGACGAGATCGCCCAAGGTTCCGGTCATTATATCTCGAAAGAATCTTCCGTCAACGTCGACTATCGATTTTCGACGCCGCCTCCAAAATCACGGGGCGGAAGAAGGCGTCCGGTCCTTAAACTCCGCGCGAAGTCGGATGTTTTTGATTTCTAGGTCGGAACGGTAGGTTCCCGGAGTCTCCCACCCGAAGTTGAAATGGGCGATTACGAAATCGTCGGGCTTGGAATCGAGTAAAAAATCTTTTTTACGCGCCGCTTCTAACGCGTCGGATAGATAACGTTTGAGATCGGTCTCCACATGCGTCCAATCTTGGAAATACGGATTCACGCCGCCCAGGCATTCGTCGATCGTCCGTCGTTCGCCGATTCGGTAAATAAGCTTGCCCGTTCCGATCTTATCGGGATCGGCGTCGCCGTCGACCTCGACGTAATTGGTCTGAACCTCGTAACGATCGTCGAAAAAGGAGATTCCAAACCAGACGTAATCTTGGAAATCGCGAGAATCAGGGTTTGCGTTCGAAAAAACGAAGTAGATCGACGCCTGAGTCGTATGCAGTCCAGAATCGTAGGGATGATCGGGATCCGTCTTCGCGACGTTGGAGACCCTCGCGTCGCAGGAAAAAACGACCGTATCGACGTCGCGAAACGCAACCCGTTCTTTTGACGAAAAATCGCGCGTCAAAAGCAAGTGTATCCACATTTGATCCGCTTTGCGCGGCGCCTCGTACTCGTTTTCCGTTCTCACGCCAAGTTTGAGCGTCACGACGCCTTGGTCGTCCTTTGATCGGGAAACGATTTGACCGGGCGTCGCCGCCGTCGCGTTTTTAGCGTCGGCAACGACTTCGGCTTCGACGACGTTATGACGAGACGCATGAGTCGCGAGTCCCCAAACGGGCTTCCCGCCGTCGAGGTCCTCTCCTTGAAAAGGAAGCTTCAGTTCTCCAAGAAAAGCGGGGCTTCGGCAGATATCCGTCACGCGAAATCCACGTTCAAAATTCGGATCGTCGAAAAGCTCTTTAACACGCTCCGAACATTGTCCATAGACGACGGAAAGATTTCGAGAAGCGGCGTTCAAAGACAATACAAGCGCCGTTAAGAGGAGCGTCGTCGCAAACCTTTTCATCCTTTCGTCCTCCGAAACGCGCTCTCGCGCCGTCATATAATATTCTGGTTCTGAGCCTGACGGATAATTCGCATAAAGACCTCGCGAACGCGACGACTCGGCAACGCGAAACTAATTCCTTGGTATTGACTTCCGTAGATCGCCGTATTAATGCCGACGAGTCGTCCGCAATCGTCGACAAGAGCGCCGCCGCTGTTGCCAGGGTTAACAGCGGCGTCCGTTTGAAGGAATTCTTGAGTCACGACGCCTTGATCGTTGACAATAAAGCGTTCCTTCGCGCTGACGATTCCCTCGGTCACCGTCTTCGCTAAACCGTAAGGATTGCCGAGGGCGAGCACGGGATCGCCGACTTCCAACGCGTCGCTGTCGCCCCATTCGATCGGCGTGAGATTCTCGGCGTCGATCTTGAGAACCGCGACGTCAACCTCCTGATCAAAGCCGACAAGCGTCACGTCGGACGACACGGAACGCCCGTCGCTGAGAAGAATTTCGATCCCGTCGACAAGTCGCCCCTCCGGCGCGACGACGTGAAAATTCGTAATAATCAACCCCGACGCGTCGACAATCACCCCCGACCCTTCGCCGAGTGAAATCGACGTGTCGCCAAAAAATCCGCGACTGTAAGTGTTTGTCTTGATACCGACGACGCTCAGCCCCGCAAGTTTGACGACGTACGGAATCCTCGCTCGGTCCGTCGCCTCCGGATGTTCGGCGAGGAACTGTTTCGCCGCCTCGTACTTCGCGCGCTCGACGCCTTTCTGCGTCGAATACGCCCAGCGTTCTGCGATCGAAGGAAGCGCCGCGACGATCGCAAGAACGATCAGCGCGAGAACCCAATATTGGAAACGTTTCGCGCAGAACTCCCGCCGTTCCGCATCATAATCGCGCGGCGGACGCGCGTCGAATCTCGAACCCGCGTTAAAATTCCCGGCGCGGACGTTCGGATTCGCATACGCTTCTTGGTCGTTTGAATATTCGTTGTTTTCCATTTGGCTTGCTCTCGTTTCCAGCGTCCCACGCTCGAGCGCTCGCTCGACGTCGCGTCGCTATTACTATTGTTTTTCGTTAGAAGCGTTCTCGTCCTTCTTCGCTCTTGAAAGAATCAGAAGGACGTCGGAGTCTATCGGCGGGATTTTCTCCGTATTAGCCGCGTAGCTAAGCTGCGAATTATCGCTCGAACTCTCAAAAGGAACGTCCAAAACAGAACCGGGAAAATTCGCAACGCCAAACACCTCGCCGGTAACGTTCGCGAGGTAATACTTTTTTCCGTCGGGATCAACGCCGAAAAGCCCCCCCGTAAAAACCCAAGGCGATTCCATCGCTTTGTCCGAAACTTCGTCCTTAACCATCTCTTGAGCGCGAATCTGACGTATTTCGTTCGTCTTCTCGTCGCGCCAACGAACGAGAATCTCAATCTCGTCTCCCGAGGGGGGGACAAACTTGGGGTTGAATTTCGCGGGCGCGCCTTGCTTGGCGCCAATAACGAGAAGCGCGGCGTGGATCAAATGCGGCGGAATATCAAGCGCGACGATCGACTCATGCTCCTTGGAGTCCTTTCGACATGCGAAGAATTCCAGCATCCCATCGCGAAGACATATCTTGCCGCCAAGCGCGACTCGGTCGCGATCGGTTGAAACCCAAATCGGCGCGATTCTATCGAGTTTCTTGAGTTTTTCCGGCTCGTCAAAAAGCGTCGTATAATCAAACGCTTTCTCCTGCGGCTTCTCCGAATCAACGTCGTTGGCTGGCGGGTCGGTCTCGCGCGCCGCCGACTTGGCGACGATCGAAGTCTGGCCGGTTGAAGCGGCGGGGACGTCGTCCAGTCCCATCTCCGTAGTCCCCTCCTGCGACCAAACAGAAGTCGACGGCGTTAAAAGCGCAAAAATCAACGTCAACACGCCGCCGAAAGTCGCTTGCTTTGCTTTCATCAAATCGCCTCCGCTTCGCTCATCGTTCATCGTCGCCGTCGGAGCAGATGATTTCAAGGACGTCGACCGCTCCGACCGTCAATTCTCCATCGGGACGGTTTTCTTCGACGTCGGACGATCTATTCAGCAAGCGTCGGAGATAACGCAGATACTCTTCTCTGACGCTCTGAATAAAAATAAAGTCGCAGTTCTCAACCATTTCGCGCCAAAGACGACCTAACTCCGATTGAAAGTCCGGTTCGAGCTTGCAAACGCCCTTCACGAGTTCGTCGAAACGACGTAAAAGTTCGTTCTTTTCTGGAAATTCCGCGCTCAAAACGGCAAACGGGGAAAGGACAATCAGTCCGTCGTCGTCATCCGCGTAGGCGTCAAACGATTTACCGTCGTCAAGCGAGGTCTCGTCGTCGTCCGACGTAGAGGAAAAGGGGCGCTTCTTTCCCCGCGTTTCCCCAAGACGGTTCAACTGCTCTTCAAATGTTTCGCCGCCAAACAACTCCTCTTCCGTTCGAGGCCTTCTTAAGATCGGAAGAATTAAAATCGCAAGAAGTCGCGTCCTTTTCACGAAACAAATCGTACTCGTCGTCGTCGACCCGAACGACCTGTATCGAATTCTGGGCGTCGTCGTTAACGTTCGTATCGGAAAATATCTCGGCGATATCGTCAAACTCGTCTCGATTTTGATCCCCGCTCTTCCACTCTTCGCCGTCGCGGGAACGTTCGATTTCGCTCCATGCGTCTGATTGTTCAAAGGGATTGTCTTCTTCCTCTTCCTCGTCCTCGTCGGCGAATTCTAAACCGACAACGTCTCTAAGATCGATTCCATACGGTCTCGAACCCTCGAAATTCCCCGATTTTTCGGCTCTTTTAAAATCGTCGAGCAGCGTCGCGCCAAGAGCCGCGATCGCCTCGCTCGGCGGCGCGCCAGTCCCAATCTCGAAAACGGTTCCGGCGGTTCCGTCGTAGTAGGCGTCGCCGATTTTTCGACAAAGATAATCCGCCGCTCCAGCGTTCAAAACATATTCGAGAAAAACGCCCCAAGGATTGCTCAGCGCGTACATGTCCTCGTTGTCGCTGATGTTCTGGAGGTCGAGACAGTACACGAAATCGTGGAACTTCGGGAGGCGGAACGTTCCTCTTCGCGGGGCGGTCGCCCCGACGACTCGAGTGGGAACGCCGCGAAAATAGAGACCAACGGCAAAGTTCATATTGCCGCGAGCTTGGATTGGCAGGACGCTAAAGAGAGACGAAATAAGCGTCAACGATCTCTGCCGCGAAACGAAAAAAGTCTGCGTTTCTTCCAAGACGGACTGCGCTAGTAGGGACAAGGCTCTTAGTCCCGGATTAGGAATGACGTCGTTCAACGACGCCACGTTCACAAGATCGGCGTCATGTTCGAGAGAAAAAGGTTGCAAAACAGTTCCGGGACGATATAGAGCAAATCGAGTCGTATTGAGCGACTGTTGATACAGCGTCAACGGATCCGCGCCGGCGGATACGAAAAGTTCGAAGCTCAAAAAAAGACATTCGAGGTAGTAACACCCTCCCTCGGAACGCTTGCCCCGAGGCGTCAATCTCCCGATTAGAACGGAATCGCGCGAGTAAAAAAACGCGAATAGATTGCAGGAATCGTAACGATCGTTAAAGAGCGTCGCGCGAGCGGCGAGAAGTCTTGCCGTTTGAAGCCCTTCATCCGAAACGCCGTCTGTTTTCTGCTCAAGAGCGACGACGTTGACAGGCGTTTTCAACGTCACCGAAAAAACCGCTTGTTCCACCGTAGAAGAGGAGTTCGTCATCACGCTGTTCCTTTGAATATAGTCGTCGTCATCGGGCGTCTTACAAGTCTAATTGGCGACGCGTTCCGTCGCGAGACTCTTCCTGATTCTACGTTTTTCCGATTGGCGACGAACGGCGCCTTTAGCATAATTCTATCCAAAACAAGACAAAAATCACCTGGGGGAGCGCGTTCTCTGATTATTCGTCACGATTCCTTTTTTCAGAAGGTCAATCAGAACCGTTAAACAGATCAAACAGCGAAAAAAGCAAGAGTCTGGCTAAAGTCTTAAAAGAGGCAATGACGATACCAGATCTGCAGTGAGTCGGAATAAAGCCCGGCTCATACGACCTGACGACGTCGTTTGCGCGTTACGGATTTCAGGGTCGCCCCTCTTCGCAACGTTCGTAAACTGTCGTTTCTCCGTCTTCGACGCGACAAGCGGATTGTAACGAAAAAAATTTCTTTCGTGATATTTTCGCTTTTCGTAAAGAAAAAGAGGCGGGATGGTCGAAAAACTAATGTCGTCGGAAATCCGCCGTTTTCCTTCGGGGAAACGTCCGTTCGGAGAGCGCTAATCGGCGCGGACGATTTACGACGACTGCGCGGAAGTCAAATTCGGCGAGCGATCGTTTGCTGAACGCGACGCCAGAATTTTTCGTTAGCCTCGAGACAACGCCGTTGAACGTCGGTTCGTTACGGAGAACACGCCTGCGTTCAGGGAAGGCTGGTTTCGGCCCCTTCAGGTTCGAAACATCGTTGGAACAAATTGCGTATTATTTTATCGGAGAGCCCGAAATGAAGGTTTTTACTACTGGTCAAGTCGCTAAGATTTGCAAGGTCGCGCCGCGCACCGTCAGCAAGTGGTTTGACACTGGTCGCCTCAAGGGATATCGCATTCCCGGTTCCCAGGATCGCCGCATTCCTCGCGACTGTCTGATCAAGTTCCTCAAGGACCACAACATGCCTTTGGGCGAACTCGAAGACGAAACCAAGGCCAAAGTTCTTATTGTCGCTCAGGATCAGGTTCTGATCGACAACGTCCGTCGCGAACTGCCCGCTGAAAAGTCTTTTAGCGTCGCCGTCGCCTCCAGCGGCTTTGACGCCGGCATTCAAGCCGAAAGTCTCCATCCCGACTGCATCGTCGTCGATTTCTCGATCGGTCGCGCCGAGTCCGTCCAGATTTGTCAAAATCTGCGTCGCAACCCGGACTTCAACCAGATTGTTCTCATTGCTCTTCTTCCCGACGACGGTAGCGCCGCCAGTTTCGATCGCTCGTGCATCAACGAGTCGTTCCGCAAACCTTTCGACGCCGCGCTTCTCGCCGAACGACTTCGTTCTCTCGTCGGCAAAAAGAAGGAACTGGTCTGATCGCCTTCGTCTACGCGCTGGAATCTAAAAGGATTGAAATTCCAAACGACTCGGTCCCCTATTGGAACTGAGCCGAGCTTCCGACGAAAACGAAAAATGGCAAAATATGGAGGCTGGTCGATCGGGTTCCTCTCCCGAACGCCAGCCTCCCTTCGTTTTACTGAATTATTTATTACGTCGTCTGCGACCTCAAACGTTCCCCGACGGTCTTAGTCGCGGCGGTCCTGAGGTTCTTTCGATTATTGTCGCGCTCGCGAGCGCCGTAACAATGAGAGTCTGCGTTCAACGCGTCTCGCACGCTTCCGTAGCGTTGCGAGACGAAAACGATCGGATCGCCGGTCAAATTGAAAAAGGGTTCCTCGTTCTTTTAGGCGTCGGTCGCGAAGACGACGAAGAGGACGCGCGCTATCTAGCGAAAAAAGTCGCGCAACTCCGCGTCTTTGACGACGGCGAGGGAAAAATGAATCTCGACGTTTCGAAGGTCGGCGGGCGCGTTCTCGTCGTCAGTCAATTCACGCTCTACGCCGACTGCGTCAGAGGAAATCGTCCGAGCTTCGTCGCGGCCGCTCCCCCGGAACAAGCCCTCGCCCTTTATCGGTTCTTCGTCGCCGAACTCAACGAACGAGGCGTTTCGACCGAGGAAGGCGTCTTCCAGGCCAACATGAGCGTGTCGCTCGTCAACGACGGCCCCGTCACGATCTGGATCGATTCCAAAGATCGAAAAAACGCTTAAAGATCCCGCTTGTTTCTCATCCGCGCTCCTCCTTATGTCGCAAAAATGCCAATAAGGTTGGCAAAACCGCAACTTTTACCCTCTTAGAACGTCAAATGCAAATGGGAAAGTCTCGGGGCGAGTCAATCAAAGTTTACAAAGTTGAGTCTTTGAGATACAATGCGGGTTGGCGGTTCAGTCTATTGACGGAACAAAGCGTCGTCAGACATGATTAGGCGCGTTGCGCGCAAACGTCTCGACATCGCGCCGTATGGACGAAAACGGCGGATCGACTATTGGAAGTCTCCCCGTGCAACGCAGTCAGGAGATACAAATGCGCTTTTTCAATCGTTTCTTTTTCAAGAAAACCTCGAACAAGAACGCCGTTCGCTCATCCGAACGGACTCGAGGGCGTCTTTCACGCTTTGAAACGCTCGAAACGCGCGATCTTCTTTCTTTGTCCCCCTCTTCCGCCGACTACAAGGCGCTCGTCGCCGCGAATTCCTTTGGCGATTCCGAAGAGAACGCCGTCTGGGTCACGACGACCTCCGACACGGTCAGCGCGTCCGACGGTAAAATATCATTGCGAGAAGCGCTTGATTACGCAGGTCAGTCGCTCGACGCAGGCGACGTCTCGACCGTAATTCGCTTCTCAGTCGGCGGCGCGTTCACCCTCTCTTCGACCCGCCAATCGTTGAAAGCGTCGAAGAGCGTCACCGTCGATGCAAGCGACGTCGGGGGAATCGAAATTAAGGCGCAGAAAACGCTCGCGCTGTATGTCTACGGCGGTTCTACGGCGACTCCCGTCAACGTCGCCTTCAACAACGTCTCGTTCACGGGAGGCGGAGCGACGGCGGCTTCGGGGGCGGCGAAGGGCGCGACCATTCAGGTCGCGGCGAACTGCAATCTCACACTTGACTCCTGCTCCGTCTCAGGCAACGCGTCTTCGTCGGCGCTGGGAGTCGGGGTTTATATGACTTCTGGGACGCTCACGCTTAATGACGTCGTTTTCAGCGACAACGCGTCCGTCGGTGCGGAAAGCAAGGGCGGCGCGATCTTTCTCGAATCAGGCTCCGTCAAGGCGACGAACGTCGTTTTCGCCCAAAACGCGGCTGCGGAGGGAGGCGCCGTCTTCGTTAAAAGCGGCGACGCCTCTTTCGAGAATTGCCTCTTCGACGGCAACGTCGCCTCGGTCGGCAACGGCGGCGCGCTCTCCACAAGTTCCGCCTTCACGTTCGTCAATACGGCGTTCCGCAATAACTCAAGCTCCTCCAACGGCGGGGCGGTTTACGTTGACGGCGACGCCGAATCGACGCTCTCTGAAGTCGTCTTTTCGGGCAACGCCGCAATCAACGGCGGCGCGATCGCCCAGAACGGCCAATTTCTCCGCGTCTCCGACGCGACCTTTTCGAATAACAGCGCCTCAGAAAAGGGCGGCGCCGCGACGGTCGCCCTTAACGCGCTCTTCTTCGCCGACAACGCGTCGTTCTTTGGCAACAGCGCAAAGAACGGCGGCGCCGTCTATAACAACGGATCCTTTTACTTGACCGTCGGTCGTTTCGAAAACAACGAGGCGTCCGAAAACGGAGGGGCGATCGACGAGACTTACTATTTTGAAATCCGCGACGCCGTTTTTCAAAACAATACGGCGGGTGGCGTCGGCGGGTCAATCAGTCTAAACGGCGCGAATAGTTCATGGTTGATTCGCACGTCGGTTGAAAACTCGACCGCATACGAAGGAGGCGGAATCTACAACAACGGCGCTCTTACGCTCGTCGAATCCGTCGTCTCCGGCAACACGGCGACCGTAGGCGGCGGAGGAATCTCCAACCCCGGTTCCCTCCTAATCTCCTCGTCTGAAATGTGCAACAACGCCGCGATTGGAAACAACGCGGTCGGAGGCGGCGTTCTCAACTACGTCAACGCGACGCTTGCCGTAAGCGAATCGTCGTTCGTCGGCAATAAGTCGACGTCAGGTTCGGGAGGCGCCGTCGCCAATAACGGAACGGCGTCCTTCGACGCGGTCGTCGTCGCCCAAAACAGCGCCAGTCTCTTCGGCGGCGGCGTTTTCAACGGCGGAAAGCTTACTTCTCAATATTCGACGTACAACGAAAACAATGCGTCGGACGGCGGCGCGATCGCCGACGTTTACGGCAGTTCCTCGAAATTCGTCGGCTCGACGCTCTGGGGCAACGTCGCGTCAAATAGCGGCGGGGCGCTCTACTCTTTCGGGACTTCCGTTTTTCAAGGTTCGACGATTGCGTACAACGTCGCCGCAACCGCCGACGTCGCCGCATATTACTCGCCTGAAGAATCGATCGCCAAACCCTCGTTCGACGCCGTATCCGTCGTCGATTCCAACTTCGCGGCAAGTTCCATTTCAACGCTGGCCCCCGTTGAAACAATCGCCGTTCTTGACGCCGACTCCGGCGAGGCGATTAACGGAACGCTCTTTTTCGGCGGAATTCCCGTCGGTGGAACCGCGCAAACGCGTACGTTTACTATCACCAACACGAGTTCATCAAACCTACGTTTTTCCAACTTCGCCGATCTAGGCAACGCAGGCTCAACCGTTCTTTCCTATACGATATATAATCAGAACGGAGACGCGCTCGAACCGGACGTTGATTTCGTGTTGAAAGGAGGGGAAACGTTTACGCTTGAGGTTGAATTGACGCCCAAAAGCGTCGGTTCAAAATACTTTGAACTCTCTTGGACTACAACGCGCTTGAACAACGCTGGAAATCCCATCTCTGGAACGAAGAAATCGTTTAAAATCCAAGGCTCGGCGGAAATCGCCAAGGTCGCCTCCTCTACGGTCAGCGTCGCAACTGTCAACGATTTAGGTTGCAATATTGCCGCAAACAAAGACGGTTCTTTCTCGATTAACCTTTCAAAAGCGCCGTCTTCCGACGTTATCCTTTATTTGGGAACGTCGTCTGAAGCTGTTGTTCTCTCGGACGACGTTCTTCTGTTCTCGTCCAAAGACTTCAACACGCCGCAAACGGTTTCCGTCTCGCTCGATTCGAGTAAACTTGCGGAATCCGGATTCCCAGACGAGGTTGCCGTCTACCCGCGCCTCCTCGCGAACGATTCGAACTACAGCGGCGCAGTCTTCGCCGACGTCTCGCTTAAAATCGCCAACTACCTCGCATTTCAGGACGACTGTTCCGTCGATCTCGACGCCTACGCGTCGGCCGGCGCCAACCGTTGGGATTTCAACGGCGACGGCGTAATCGACGCAATTTCCTACGGATCTGGATACTACGTTAACGCTTCGGATATCGAAGGCGACGTCGTCGCCCATAAACGGACGCGCAACGGAACGACGATAACGACGGAATTCGACGTCGTTCGTATTTCGACGCCGCCGACGGCCGCCGCCGAAGTTACGACGTTCGCCGCCGCGCCGGGGTTCGTCCGCCTTGCGCTTGAATCGGATCGCGACGCCGTGGCGCGATGGCGCGTCGACTGGGGCGACGGTTCTCCTTTCTCCGTAATCGATCAACTTTCAACCGACGCCTGCTTCGCCCACTGCTATTCGAGCGACGGAACTTATACAATCTCAGTGGAACTCGTCGACGCGAACGGAGTCGGAACAGGTATTTGGACGTCCCTCGCGCCGCAAACAATTTCAGGAGTCTCGTCCTCCTCCGTTCTAGATAACGTCGAGGGATTCTCTGAAGACGACCTCGAGATTGCGGATGAAAGCATCGACGTTATCTCCGGCGCAATTCTCGCCGAGTTGGAACGTGAAAAATTAAGAAAGTAAACGTCCTCCGCGCGTCTCAGAAACAAGAATCCCCGGCGAGTTCCCAGAGGGCGACGCCGGGGATTCTTCTATTAAGGAGGGAAAACACGCTTTACCGTGAGTTAAAACGCTTCGCAAACTCAAGCGTCGCTTTGTATTTCGGCGAGTCGTCTGGCGTTTCGTCGGCATATTCGATCAGTCCCCAAGACCCCCATTTGGTCCACTTGCCGACGGAGGAAAAATGACAAATCGCACCGCCGCCCACCTCTTTCCAAGCCTCGTAATACTTCCTGTAAATATCGCCCATTCTTTGGGATCGATTCGCGCCAATAAGGATCGAATTGAGCTCCTCGGAATCGTTTGCGATCCATAGTCCGACCAAATGCTGTCCCGCTTCATAAGCAACCAAGCCAAGACCGTAACGGTCGGCAACTTCCTTCTGCTTCTTCATCATCTCGATCGTTTCGGGAAGAATTTTTTCCTCAACCATATCGAGAACCCCGTCTGTTCCGAGTGAGATTATCTTATCTTTATCCTCGTTCGGAACCCTCAGACCGACGTATGGCGCGATAGCAAGCGCGTCCGCATACCGCCACGAATCTTCGAACTCAAGGATTCGTTCGCTTACATAAGGAACGGCCGCCTGTGAAGGAAGAAGTCTAATCAATCGCTCGTCGCCTCCGAAAACGTCCTCAAATATTTTGAAAATCTCGATCGACCGATGGGCGACGTAAAACCATGCGGCTTCCCAATCAGAATCAAAATCTCTTAATGCCTTGCCCTTCTCCGCGGCGCGACGGTTCTGCTCAAACGACCCGTTCCATACTTCGTTGGAGTATTCAATGTAAATATGTTTGCTCGAACTCAAGCCGTCTTTTAACGTCAGAGCAAGATTGCGGACAAAATCGTCGTCCGCTTGGTCTGGGACGCAAATCCAGAGATCGGCGTCCGTGCGTTCGATAAAGTCGACGATTATCTCGTAAGGCAACCCGGCGCGAGAATATGTCGCGTCGTCTGGTTTTGGTCGTTCCGACCAAGTCTTAAGACGCGAACCATTAGTCGCTTGCCAGTCCATTGTCCTAAAGATTTTCATCGAACGCCATCTATTGATAAACGTAGGATTCCAAATTCCATACGTCGAACGTTCCGACTCCGTTCCGAAGCCCGGCATGTACACGTGAACGTCGCGGACGTAGTCGTCGGGATTCGTCTCCATAATTCGCAGCCAAAACGCGCCGCTTTGAGAATCGACGTCAATAAGAACGCGTCCCGGCTTTTCGTCGACAACCCGGGCGGAGCCGAATTCAAGTCGTCCCACGCCTTTGTATTCGACCGTATAGACTCCTGAAGGATAATGTCCGCCTTCGATCGTACAAAGCGGAACCTCGGCGTAACAATCTGTTTCAAGCCTTTTAACCCACCCTTTTTCGTCAATTTCAAGCGCGGGACCGCGTCCCCAAGATTCGCCGCGTTTCTGGCTTATCCACGCGCGAGTCTCCAAAAAAACATCGACAAAAGGAAGT
>CAMZHY010000008.1 GCA_947307005.1 uncultured Planctomycetaceae bacterium | reverse complement strand
TAAAAGGTCTCGCGCCGTCGATAATTCTTATTAACGAGGGGAGAACGACGAGCGTTGCAAGCGTTGTCAACGTGATTCCTGCGGCGCTCATGACGCAAAATGTTCGACATACGGAGCTAATCGCCGCAAAAACTAAAGATACGAGGTCAGTTAAGACGACCAGCGACGCGAGAGACGCGCCGACGGTTCCGGCTGTCGTCATGAGGGCCTCGCTTGCAGAACGACCTTCCCGACGTCGAAACGAGTATTGCGATAGGTAGGCTGCCACGCTTAAAACGCTGAAACATAGGACGACGAACCATTCGTGGAAATTATCAGGAGTCAGAATATGAAACGCGACTGTTTGAACGCCTAACAGCCAACTGAATCCGAGAAACAAGGCCGTAAGCGCGACAAAAGCTCGAGAAGCTCGACCGAAGAACGCCCAAAAGAAAACGATTAGGCTTGCTAAAAAGAAGCACCCCAGAGCCTTGACGGCGTGAATTGCGGCGTTGAACTCGCGTCGTTCTATAAAAGGAAGACCTGTCGCTTCTACAATTGTTCGCGGATGATTTGCTTGAATTTTTTGAACGATCAGATTGATTGCGGCGACGGCGCGTCGACGTTCGTCTTGAGTAAGTTTGTCGGCAAAATTAAACATGACGCCGCCGCCCTGCGCCGTCTTAGTGTGAAAAAGATAATACGGATTCGGAGCTAAGGCCTGCGGAACGCTCGCTTCTACGCCTGGCACAACCGGCGACGGAGTCGTTTCCGGCGAGATAGACTTTGCCGTTGTCGTTTCAACGAGCGCGCGGGCAAATGATACGACGGAGTCGGCGATTTGTTGAGAACGAAGATCTGCGACAAGATCGTCGTCGATGCGAGCAGTCAGCTTACGGGCGACCTCGTCTGCCGCAAACTGAGACCAATCGTCGCGCTTAATCGCATTCGCGGTTGCGGCAAGCTCTACGGCTTCCTGATATTCGGCTGGCGAGTAGAAGAAGAGACGATTAGATTTAAAGGAGTTTTCATCGAGTCCCGTTGCGATAACGTTAAAATACTCCGGACGCCCAAGGATTTCGAAGCAAACGGAAGAGAGCGCGTTTTCGATGTCCTTTTTCGTCGTAGACGCGCCGCGTTGCTCGACGACGACGCAGGCTTCGATGGGGTTTGCGACTTCGCCGAGATATTCCTCGTTTAGCGCGGCGGCGAGACTGTGGGGATTAAGCTTTTGTTGAAAATTGGCCGGCGACGTTTTAAGGTAACAGAAGGTGAAGAAGAGCGCCGCGATCGACAGAGCGAACGCGCACGAGAGACAAGGAATCGGATTGCGGACGCAGACCCCAGTAAGCGCGACGACGGGACGCGTCATGAACCAAGAGCGTTTTGGAAAGAGAATCGAGTCGGCTTGCGACGCGCTGGTTGAATTATCGTCAGTTTGTTTCTTTACCATGTCATAGATCGCTTTCCGCGCGCCCGTTCTCATAGGCCGCTTGTCTCTTGTCCCAATTTCTGAAATGTTCCACGTATTTTTTTTCGTAGTCGGGCACTGCGTTCGTCAGCGCCTGTTTGAGAGGCGCTTTCTTTTGAAGCTTATACGCGTTTTCCGATGAAATATTGCGCTGGTTTTCTAGTCGCAAAGTTTTGAGATAACGAACTAGCGTACGGTGGGTTTCGGGGGAATAATGCAACATGAAGTGAACCCAAGACCATGATTCGCGATATTCTCGTGTTCGCATCTGATCAACGCGGGTAAGTTTTTCAAGACGCGACAACGACGGCGGGGAACTAAACAACCCGGACGCGTGATCTTCGACGTCGGCGAGATAAGGATTTCGAAAGCCTCGTTCTCCCGGCGGCGTCTCAAAGTACTTCGCCAGTCCTTCGTCAAGCCAGATAGGAACGTGGCGAAGCGTCGAGTTGAGATACGCGTGCGTCATCTCATGCCGGACGTTGACGATTAACCTAGAGTCGTTCTGAACCATGAGGACGCCGGGGGCTTCGCCTCGACGGATGTAAAGGGCGGGGCGGTCTGTGGGGGCGCCGGGAAAGACGCTCTTGATGAAATTTTGATACGACTGACGATCCTTAAAGACGCACAACTCGATTTTCTCGTTTGCTTCAGGAATTTGCAGGTACGTTGTGAGATCTAACTGAAGCTGCACCAACTCCGCTTGGAGTCCTTGAAGGGAGTCCAAAGGCATGTTGGATTCGCAAACCACGCGTCCGAGAACCATGCAATAAGGCAGAATATCTGAGAAACTCGGCGAGAGATCGACTGGATCGGCGACTAGTGATCGTCTAGGCGCGCTTTGCGTTTCACCAGACTGAGTACGACGTTCAGTAGCTATTTTTACGGTTTCACGGTTACGTTCACGTTCTTCTCGAGCTTCCTGAAGGTCTTTTTCAGGAATCTTTCTCCCGGGTTTGCTCAAAAAAGACGGGGTTGGAATCGGCGGAAGATTGGGTTTGGGAAGGGGAATGACGACGTCCAACGCGCCTGCAGACGTCGCGACCAAGAATGTCGCGCATAAAACAGTTTGCGCTAATAAACCTTTTTTCCACATTTCCCAACTCCTTCCATCGCTTTGGTCGGCTTCGAATAATATCAAAAGGCGATCGCGACGCCAGTTTCGGTAGTTTAGGAAAAAAGGCGTCGAGATGCAAGCGAATTTTCCTCGATGCTGTTCATAACCTGCCGTTGTGGATAGGAGAGACGCAATAAAAGACCCCGAAGGAACCGAGAAGTCGAAACCTTCGGAGTCTGTTTTTTGCGAGAAAAGAATAGAACTGGAGATCGCTTATTTAGCGTTCTTCTCCTGATAGTAGCGCCTGACGGCGTCCATTGTTTCGGTCGGATAGTCTGTCGCCAGGGAGGCGCAACCAGCGTCAAAGAGAACTTTGTAGGTCTGGTATTTGTCGCCGTTAGTCCAAGAGAGGGTTTCAAAAATCACGCCTTTTTTACGAAGCGCGGTTCCACAACGGCGGAGAACTTCAGGACTGGGCTTAACGACTCCATTCTCGTCTACGGTCACGTGAACCTGCAAGCCGAAGAGTCCCTCGAAGTTTTGGTCGCGAATGACGTTGAAGCGATCTTCGAGATCCTCCGGCGTACCCGACCAAGTTGTCGGCATCCATAGCATTGCTTTAGAACGCGGCGCGTACTTCTTCCATTCCTTGATTTCGTCGTATTTCGAGGAGGCCAAGATGATTTGCGAATGAACCTCTTGGGTCGCTTCGGCAAGAATTTTGAAATCGACTTTTTTGACGTCAAAGAAAATAAGGCGCGTTGGGTCTTCCTTGAGCGCCGCGATCATTTCTTCAAGGTCAGCCATCTTCTGCCCCTTGAATTGTTCGCCTTTGTAGGCTCCTACGTCGAGTTTACGGCACTCGTCGTAGGAGAAATCCTTTACGCCTCTAGCGCGGATTTCTTCAGGGGCGTCGGGTATAATGCGTTTGAAATCGTTGTCGTGGAAGGACATAATGCGCCCGTCGCTCGTCATGCGGATATCTGCTTCTGGAACGAGTCCATGCGACCACGCGCTATAGAATGTTTCTAAAGTGCCTTCGGGTTCTTCATTGCCCATCCCGCGATGTCCCTGAACGACAACTTCGTCGAGAGGGATGGCTTCGACGAGATTCCAATCTTCTGGGGACTCGGCGTAGAATTCGTCGATTGCTTGAAAGGTTACGTCGGGACGGTCGGAACCGAATCCCATGGAACCGAGACGAATTAACGTCTTAATGAACTCGACGTCTTGTTCCGCTTTGGGACAGTCTTTTGTACGCCAAGGCATTGTTTGGAATTCGATCCCGCGTCGTCTACATTCGTCGCCGTGCTTACGGAGACATTCGGCGCTTGGTTTGAGGTTGCCGTCGGCGTCTTTGGCAACGTGAATTTGGAGACGCTTAATCCCTTTGAAATCTTTTTCACGGAGCGTTTGAAAACGTTTTTCAACGTCTTCGTCCGTATACTTGCCAAGCCCCATCCATAAGGTCGCGTCGTAGTATCCGGGGTTGAGATCAGCCCACTTTGCAAGATCATCCTCATTGCCAGAAGTCAGAGTGACTTGGAATCTAACGTCTTTTACTGCGTCGGACAGCGCCTTGAAATCGACTTTCTTAACGTCGATGACGATCTCACGACGATTGTCTTTCTTGAGCTCTTCGACGATTTCTTCGATAGAGACGACTTTTTCTCCCTTAAATTGTTCGCCTCGGAAGGAGCCGATATCGAGTTTACGAACCTCTTCATAGGTCAACGACTCGACGCTTGCATTGCGGACGTCCTCGGACTCGTTCGGGCAGACGCGCTGGAAGTTGCCGTCGTGGAACATCATAATATGACCGTCTTTCGTCGTACGGACGTCGACCTCGGGGATTCCCCCCATACTCCACGTAAGTTCCAGCGAGGAGACGCAGTTTTCGGGCGCAAGGTCGCCCGCGCCGCGGTGAGCGACGACGGTGATAGTTTCGCGCGCTTTATTGCGAATCGTCCACTGAGCGTCGACGGCGAACGAAGTTGTGGCGACAACAAACGTTGCGACGAGCGCCGCCGCAATTCCGAGTTTTAAAAGTTTCATAGATGAAAACCTTTCGTCGTTCAAACGAGAGGCGCGAGAAGCGCCGGATGGAAAAAACGCCGCCGAACTCTCCGTAAGTCAAGGCGAGTCCGGCGACAATAAAAGACTAACCGCCGCGATGATAGAACCAATAAAAGAAACGACCGAGTAGAAGTCAGCCGCCGACCTGCTCGCTGAAGGCTCCGTCGTCGTCCGCGCCCCCTCCACCGTGAAGCTGCATACCGCCACGGCTCCAGAAATGACGCCGCAATGTGTCGAACGCGTTAAATACGCGGCTTGGATCCGCCATATTCTTCATTTCAACCTTGTCGCTGGTTAAATCATTAGTGAAGAGGATAATCGTGCCGACGCCGCCCATGAGGTATTTTTGGAGGAAAGACTGTCGGCTTTGAATGTCTTTGATAGAACCGATGTGCAACGAGTCTGTACTCTTATTGAAGATTCCGTGAGTGGTGAGGAACGTCGTCGCGCGGGGATTGTCGGGATCGACTCGCAACTCGTAATAGATTCCAAAGACGGCGTAAATCCAAACAATTCCGCGCCATATCCAAAGAATGACGGGAACGATTAAACAGACGATCCATATCCAGATAACCTTAACCCATGGCGATTCGCCTTTACTTTGTTTCGAGGCGTCGCGCTCTGAAGCTTTGGTTTCAGGGACGCTTGTCATGGAATCGACATTTGCCGCAGGTTCAACCTCTTGAATTGGCGCAGGAGCGGCCTCAGGAGCGTTCGTTGGTGATTCGGGGGCGGGAGCTTCCGTTTCAGAAGTCTTGTCGATAGAACTGTCGTCGGCGAACGCAAGAGGAACTAAAAGCGGCGCGTCGAGCCGAAGCGCCGTCGGCTGGTTATTCGATTTCTCACGAGTTTTACGGATCGTGGAACAACTGAGTTTGACAGCGATCGCAATGAATGCGATCGTAATGAGCGTCAAAAGAAAGATTTCAGGGTAAAACGCCTTGAAGGAAGGGCGACCTGCGCGCCAAGGACCGTTCGGCGCGGCGTTGTTTTGATTGTTTGCCATTTTATGCGTTCCTTATGAAAAGGATGAAGACGGTTGAAAACAACCAGTCAAAGGCGACTCAAACGTCGCCCTACGATCCAGAGAGCCGCTTCACATGAGTTTCGCCCCTAATGAAACGTCTCCCATTCTTCCCATTATATTTGAGAATAGACTGAAATCAACACTCGGATTAAGCGATAGAGTTCCGGATAAACACCAAATTTGGGCGATGCTTTCAATACTTTGAGAGGAAATGAGAGAGAATAAGCGGTAAACCTCATAATCTTTTGCGCATAATTCGGTAGCTTTTTGTCGAATTCTGACGCAGACTAGGGAACAACGACTGAACTCTTCGAAAATGAAAGACTTTAATTGAAGACAAATACCTACGACGTCTCAATAAGCAACATTCTGCCATCAATAAAAAATCCGCGCGTTTTATCAACGCGCGGATTGATTTTTGCGGTGAGAAACTAATCTCAATCCCAATGGAATTACTCGTCTTCCTTCATGTCTTCGTCGGCGTCTTCTACGTGCGCCACAAGAGGGTAGTAGACGTCGAATTCAAACTCAGGACTGTTGTCGCCGTCGTGGCAGGCGTAACAGACCTTCTTGACGTCAGACCCCAGGCGCATCAAATTGCGGATTCGATCTTGAGCCGCCTCGTCGGAATCAAGCTCAACCGCGATATGGCGTTCGCCCGGACCATGGCAACTTTCGCATCCGACGTTGAGAAGTTCAGGAGTTTTCTCTTCCGATTCATATCCGTCCGCATAGGGAGCGCATTGAATGCCGTTCCAACCGTCAACGTGACAACCGATGCACTCAGGATCGAAGGTGCGCGGAGGATTGGCTGTTTCTTTGAGAGACTTCCATGCCGTCGCGTGTTTGGATTTTGCCCAGACCCTCCATGCGTCTTCGTGACATGATCGACATTTTTGAGTTCCGACGTATTTCCCTAATTCGTCCGCACGCGGCGACTTGGCGGGATTGATTCCTAGTCCTCCTCTAAATCCTTTAGTTGTAATGAGTTGTTTCAAGATTGACTGATAATCCTTCATAAGAAGCGTGATTTCAGGAGAGGAATCGAAGCGCGAATCGAGGGCGACGCGTTGATACTGGACGGAACCGTCGTCGTAGAGACCAAGAACGATGGCGAATTTACCTTTTTCGCCAACTTCGATCATGCCTTGTCCCTTGTTAATCTTTTTTAGCTCTGCAGGCGGTTCGCTCGGCGAGTCTGATGAAAAAACATAATTAAAGAAAGAGAATCTTTTGGCAAGAGACTGCGTTTCTTCTTCTGAGCCATGGACAATTAAAACGTAAACGTCGCATTTCTCTTTCTTGAGTTCAGATTCGAGTTCAGCGAGCTTTTTTGAAGGCTCTTCGTAAAGGATGTTTTCATCGCGTTGACCAAGAGCTTCGTCCTTGCAAACAACGGAGACGACGCAAACCTTCTTTCCTTCGCGCTCGATGATCTTATAGGGTAAGGTATATGTCTGATGATAGCCATATACGCCGATATTTGCCGAGGTGAAAAGGCTTGGCGACGTTGACGAGGTCGGCGTCGTGTAGGTCAAAAGAAAATACGCGGGGAAACGCAACTCGCCCTTTCCAATTCCGATAGCGTCATACTGCATCAGTTGGAAAGCGTTCATTGCCATATCAAACTTTAATTCTTCTTGAACGCCGAAACCGTCGGTAATTTGTCCAGCGTCGATTGTTACAACATCCCAACCCATGTCTTCTCTGAGGCTGTTCAGGAATGTTTGACGACGACTAAGACCGCCCTTCATTCGTTCCATTCCGGCGCAACCGCAAGGTTCGATGTAACCGTTAGTCATGCCTGTAAAAACGAGCGCAAGGTCAGGTTTTTTCCAATCGACGAAATAACGACCGTTTTCTTTGTAAACGTCATACGGTTCGCGTTCAACTGAGTTTCCAGAGGGATTTTTAGTTACGTCGACGTTAGCCGAAGCCGTATCGCCGACTTCCTCGTCTGACGTCGCGCCGAGGTCATCGCTTGAATCAGACAAATTCTCCTCGATAAGACTGTCGTTGTCATCGAGATTTTGAATTTCGACTGGTTCAGTTTCTGTTTCTTCGACTTCAACGTTTTGCAAGAGGTCTGTTTCGACGGATTTATCTTCCCGTTCGACGTCGTTTGGGGATGAAAATTTTGGCGCGACAAACCTAGGGACCGACGAATTTTGCGAATAAGTCGCCTCATTCGTCAACATTAAAGACGAGGCGAGCGCGAGGATTGAGAACAACGCGCAAAGTCTTCCAACTTTGTATTGTGACGACATTGAATATGCTTTTCTCATTGCGGGGATTTCCTCATTGAAGTCGCTTGAGAAGTTTTGAGCGTTTCGAAAGAGGACGCTCCGCTTCTAAATCAGCGGGGATTATATTGAATTTACCGATTGAAACAAGGGCAATTTCATTCGGTCCGTCTGTCGCAAGGTTTTATTGTTATTCGAAAACTCCCACGAGAGGTTCTCCGCATCTCAAACAACGAACTTGAGACGATTGACATTCAAACCAACTTGTTAACTCTGTCTTAAACCCCGAACGAATAATCAGAGTCGCTCCGCACCTTGCGCAGTATGTCGACTGTCCAGAGTCGTCTCTGAGATTTCCTCGGTAGACATGTTTGACGCCGACTTCTTTGGCAATCTCCGTCGCCTCCACTAGTTTTTCGAGGGACGTTGGCGGATTGTCTTTCAGTCGCCATGCTGGAAAAAACGCAGAGAAATGCAAAGGAGTAAACGGACCTATTTCTTCGACGATCCAGCGACACATATCGCGAATTTCCGTGGAAGAGTCGTTACGACCGGGAATTAGAAGGTTGGTGATTTCAAACCAAACGTCGGTCTCTTTTGCAATGTATTTCAACGTTGCCTTAACGTCTTCTATGTCGCCTCCCGTCAGATTCGCGTAGAAGGATTGAGAAAACGCCTTGAGATCGACATTTGCCGCGTCGACGGCATTGTAAAAGTCTTTGCGCGCAGTCCCGCTTATCATCCCGTTTGTTACGGCGACTGTTCGAATTCCGTATTGACGGCAGAGCCGCGAAACGTCGACGACATATTCAGCCCAGATTGTTGGTTCGTTATAGGTAAAAGCTACGCTGGGACACTGATGATCTAACGCCAGTCTGACGACTTGTTGCGGTTCAAGAATAGCGTCAACGGACGCGTTGATTGGGAGCGGTTGTGAAATCTGCCAGTTTTGACAGAATTTACATGAAAGATTGCAACCGCGCGCGCCAAGCGAGAGGATGGGAGAACTGGGTAAAAAATGATAAAGAGGTTTCTTTTCGATTGGATCTATCGCGACGGAAACAGGCCTTCCATAAAATCTTGCAAAGAGTTTTCCGTCGATATTAATTCGAGCGGAACAACGTCCCGTTTTTCCCCGTGCAATTTTACAATAGTGGGGGCAAAGATCGCAGACGACCACTTTATCTTCACTTGGCATTGTTTGAGTTGCCGGTAATAACTCAAACTGACCAACGTTTTTTGTTGGCGCGGGAGTGAACGTGTAGTCGTCTTGTGAGTGAGATTTCAAATCAACAAGGCTTCTACTCCATCTTGCAGGAACGCGTCCGTTGCGAATCGTTAAGAGGTCGGGAACGTCTTGGTTGTCGTTGGAACGCCAAGTGTCGGCCATTTTTTGAATCCTGACAAAACGTTTTTATAACTAGCCTATTCAACGTTCAGTGTTTGCGTAAATTTCCTTGGCTTTGTCGCTTAATAGAAAGTCATCTCCTGGGTGAACCGCCTTTTTTTTCGTTTTCGACTGTCTCCCGTTTTGAGCAAGAAACTCCGAAAGCTCGCTTTGCTTTTCCCGTTCCGTATTGAATACGATCTTTTCTTCTTCAGTCTTATCCTCATCGTCGAATTCTCGAACGGAACGCTCCTTTTCTTTTTTTCCTTTGAGCGTCGAACATCCTGAAATAGGAAAAACGAGAAACGATAAGGACGCGATTAACGTATGTAGGAAGAATACTCGACGCGAACTCTCTTTTTGGAAAAAATTTTTATCCATGATCATATCCAAGGGGATGCTGGAGGATCTTTAGTGTCGATTGGGATACCAAATCAGACCTTGCGTTAACGCTATTTCAATGTGAAACGGCCTAAATGTTGAACAAGCGTTACACTGAACGATGGAACGCCGCTTGATTCACATTGATTTTAATCTACTAATTATTGTCGACTTTTTTCGAACAAGAATCTAGTATTCTTGATATTTTTGATAAAGATCATTTATTCGACAAAATTTATATTCTAAAAATCACATGTTCCAACTTGACAACAGAGCGAACAAGCGTCTTTCATTTTGACGCTGACGATTAACAAGTTGAAAGAGTGAAATGCGTAAAAATAGGCGGTTACGCGACTTGTTTTTTTAACGTATGTAATATAATAGCCGCGAGAGAACTTGGTCTCGCCTCTAGACGCGGCTGTTGTTCTCCTTGGCGCCTTGGCTCGCTAGACTTTGTTTTGCGGCAATTTTACTTGGCAACGAAGAAAGTGTATTTGAAATGGCGTTGCGAAAGAGAGAATCTAAAGCGATGGTCTTAGAAGGACGAGCGTCGATAGACGCTTTTTCCGACGGAACTGAGAAAGACAAATCGCCTGCCATTCCAGAAACTCTTTCCGACGAGGCGAGGAAAAGCGTTGTGAATCGCTTGTCGCGTGCTATCGGTCATTTACAATCAATCAAGCGAATGGTCGAGGAAGGTCGCGAAGTTGAAACAATGCTGATTCAGATTTCAGCGGTAAAAGCCGCTGTTAACGGCGTTGGCAAAGAGATGCTTGACGAACTTGTGAGCGTTCGCGCAAAGAATCGTTCGCTCAAGTTGTCGCCTAGCGATGTTGACGATATTCTCGTCTTAGTAAATCGGTATTTGAAGTAAAACTTCATCTCTGACGCGGCGGATGACGTCAGTCGCAAGAATGTCAATTGTTCCACTATGAAATTCCAACGTTTGTCCAATTTTTTTTCAGATTTGAAAGTACTGTATTGCATGGCTTTAAAGCCGGTAAGGGGGAAAAGCCACGCCGAGCGACTAGAATCGTTCTATGTCGCGCAAGTCGACGCGTACGACCGTTTTCGGAAGCGGCTTTTAACCGGTCGCGACGAACTAATGCGCGCGATGGACCCGAAAAAGGGCGAAGTTTGGGTTGATCTTGGGTGCGGAACAGGCGCCAATCTGACGATGATGGATCAACATCGTCTCGCCGAGTTAAAGAAAGTCTACCTCGTCGATTTGACAGAATCGATGCTCAGAGTCGCCCGAGAACGAGTCCAAGAAAACGGATGGGAAAACGTAGAAACTGTTTGCGCGGACGCGACGATTTGGACGCCTCCCGAGGGTTCTGTCGACGCCGTTCTTTTTTCCTATTCCTTGACGATGATTCCAGATTGGTTCGCCGCCATTGATCGCGCTTATGAATTCCTTAAGCCTGGAGGAATTGTGGGAGTCGTAGACTTCTATATTGCTCGTAAGTATCCGAGCGAACGACGAATGCGTCAGAGTTTTTCGACTCGTTGGTTCTGGCCAATGTGGTTTTCCTTTGACAATCTTTTTCTTTCGAACGATATTTTACCTTATCTTTCCCGTAAATTTGAAGAGGTAACTTTGATTGAACGGGAAGATCGTCTGCCCTTCTGTCCAGTTTTCTGGAAGAAAATGCCGCGTTTTATTTTCGTAGGACGAAAACCGCAGGTCGATAGCAATAGTTGAACACGTATTTTTGAGGTATGCTATGAAGTTGACAACCGCTTCTCTGTTATTGACGACGTGTTTTATGACGGTCGGTCTAACCTCTTTTTTTTCCGCAGCGATTGAAGCGCAAGAGAACAACGACGCTTTCCGACTTCGCGCTGCAGTGTATCGCGGTTCCGGCGCGAGCGACACTTGCGCAAACGCGACGCTAGAAATTCTTAACGCTTCCCAAGACTGTGAAGCGGCGTATGTTTCGTCTGAAAAGATTCAAAACGGCGCTTTGAAAGATTTCGACGTGGTTTTCTTTCCGGGCGGATCGGCCTCAGAACAACGTAAATCGCTTGGCGACGAAGGGTGGAAGCAACTCTGGGGGTTTCTAGAGAATGGCGGCGGATATGTCGGCACTTGCGCGGGCGCCTACCTCGCTCTTTATAACGAGTCGCGCGAGGAAGGACGACTTATCAACGCCGAACTGCAGGAAGGCGAGTGGGAACGAGGTGAAGCGACTCTTGAGATTGAACTTACCGACGAGGGACGAGAAATCCTTGGCGATTATGAGGGGCGTGTTAACGTCTCGTATCAGAACGGTCCCATCTTTCATCCCGCAAACTATTCCAAATTGCCCCCGTACCGCGTTCTTGCCTTTTTCCGTTCTGAAATCGCTGAAAACAACGCTCCTAAAGGGGTTCAGATCGATTCGCCCGCCATTGCCGTCGGCGAGTACGGGAAGGGACGCGTCGTAATTTTAAGTCCTCATCCAGAACTGACTCCAAACCTTAATAGCTTTGTTCCAAAAATTGCTCGGTACGCCGCGAAAAAATGAAGGCGTTATTAACCGTCGCGCTTGCTAGCGTTGTTAACCGAGACGTCGTCGAAAACTGCCGGGTTTTCGACGATTTTTCTTGATCTTCGGGGAAACGCTACTTAGCGACCATTCGCCAGCAACGATGGACGCGTTTGTTGCGAAAGTCGTCTGGGACGGGTCTGTTTGAAATCTCATGGAAATCGTAGAGATCCACAAGGTTTGCGTCGTCGAGTTTAAACTTTCTGAAATTATTTGAGAAATAGACGACTCCCCCCGGTTTCATGCGAGTGGCAAGGATGCGGAGGAGTTCGACGTGACGGAGTTGAACGTCCCAGTCAGAATCTGTCGACTTGCTGTTTGAAAAAGTCGGCGGATCGCAGACGCACAGGTCAAAATCCGAACGTCGAACGCCGAACGGGAATTCCGGCGCGGCGTTTCGCCCGCCTATTGGTTTTTTGCGGGGCTGAAATTCGTTTCTGCGTTTGTTTGCGATCCCAAAACGGTCGTAGTGGGCGCGACGTTTGGAGGTTCCGAGGGTTGCCGCCGTCTCTTCGATAAGTCTGACAACGTCGGAATTGCGCTCGCTCGCGTGAGGAATCGCTTGGAGGAAACGTAAAACGTCTGATTTAACGAATCTATTGTCGGAGCAGACGCCTAGATTGCGCCGATTTTTACAGTCGGTTACGAAACCGTTTTCATAGAGATTAGCCTCGCACCATTCGAGATACGTCGGAGACAGGTCGACCGAAACGGTCGAAGCGGCGCCGCCGTCGATAGCATAACAGGTAAAAACGCCCGTGTAACAAAAGAGATTGAGAAACCTCTTTCCGTTCGCTTCGCGTCGGACCATGTCGTGGGTTTGGCGATGGTCAAGAAAAAGTCCGACGTCGAGGTAGTCCGTCATATTGCACAGGAACGTCAAACCACCCTCGTGGACTCGAACGACGCGTCCCGATTCATTAAGCTTTTCGTACTGAGAATTTCCTCGTTGACGGGCGCGACGTTTGACAAAGACATCCTCAGAGGGGATTCCGACGACCTCGGCGGCGACGGCGACCATCTTGTCAAGCCAAAGCCTATGTTGTCCGACAGAACGTCCGTCGGGTCTTTCATATTCTGCGATATGGAGCCACTTTCCTTCAAAAACGTCGATGGCCAGCGGAACCTCGGGAAAGTCTCTATCGTAAAGGCGATAACAGGTTATTCCTCGCGATGGATAACGACGAAGGTGACGCGCTCTGTTGCGGAGACATCGCCCAAATTCGATTGCTTGATACTCGGCGTAAGAATCGAGTCCCGCAAATACCGGGGTCGGCTTGATTGTTTCCGTTTCCTGACCATTTGATGTTGCTTCTTCCGAAACAGAGTCGGATTGTTCTTTTTCATCAAAAACGAGAGGCGGTTCAACTCCGGAAGGCTTGGCTTCTTCCGTGTTAGCGTCAATATTGCGCCAGAAAGATTTCGGAGGCGGGGGACCGAGGAATTGATAGTATGCGCATTCGACGCGTCCGTTGTAAAGCTTTCGACGACGCGTTGCTTCTTGACCAATCAATTCTTCGAAATCAAGCCAGCTCGTGAGAATGAAGTGACTCCATGTTGGAAGTTTAGAGAGGACGGCCGGAATTGATTCATAGAGAGGACGGAGAGAGGCGATTTCACCGAGGCGTTCGCCGTAGGGAGGATTACATATGACGCAGCCATACTCTCTATCGTCAGAAAGATCGTTGAAATCTTGTTTAGAAAAAACGACGTCCTGGGCAACGCCTGCAAGTTCTGCGTGTTTACGCGAAAGGGCGACGCATTTTTCGTCGAAGTCATAGCCGCGGATTCTCTCTTTGAGGGGCGGAAGCGTCAGATCGCGCGCTTCTTCACGCGCGTCAGCCCAAAGGCGGCGAGGAACGCAAAGCCAATTCTCAGCGTCAAAGTTCCGTTTAATTCCCGGCGCAATATTGCGTCCTATTAACGCCGCCTCAATTGGAATCGTTCCTGATCCGCAGAACGGATCGACGAGAGCTCGTCCCGGTTTCCATACGGAGAGTTGGACAAGAGCAGCGGCGAGGGTCTCGCGAAGAGGCGCAACGACGTTCAACAGTCGATACCCGCGGCGGTGTAAACCGCGACCTGTCGAGTTGAGCGTAATCGTCGCATGATCCTTGCGTAGCGAAATCTCCACTTCAAATTTCGGCCCCGTCTCAGGCAACGTCGTCGATTTCCAGATATTTGAGAGACGCGAAACGATTGCCTTTTTGACTGTTCTTTGAAGGGCGGGGACGCTTGTGATTGTCGAGTGAACCGAACGTCCCTCGACAACGAAGGTTGCGTCGCGGGGCGCCCATGTTTCCCATTCAATTTCGCGAACAGCGTCGAAAATGACGTCGAAATCGTCTTTGACGTCGAATTCCGCAAGATTTACGAGAATTTTTCCCGCTGATCGGAGCCATAGGTTTGTCTTGACAAGTTCGTCAAAGTCGCCTTCGAAAAATGTGCGGCCCGCTTCAGAATCGGAGTTGCGAGGCGAAAGTCCGAGGCGTTTAAGCTCGTTTAAAACGACCGATTCGAGACCAGTCGTCGAAGTGGCTATCATTTGCAACATCGCATTTTCCAATTCAAGATAAACGCTTTGAAAAAAAAGACGCGTCGACGTTCCGACGCGCCTATGTAACGCTTGGACTCAACGAATTGAAGTAGTACAGTCGCTTACTCAGAAAAGACCGACGACGTCTCCGTTTTCATTAATGTCAATTGATTCCGCTGCCGGCGTTCTAGGCAGTCCCGGCGCTGCGATAATTTCGCCCGTCATGGCGACCACGAAACCTGCGCCCGCGCTCCAGCGTAACTCGCGTACCGCAAGTTCGAAATTGTCAGGAGCTCCGAGCAGTTGGGGATCGGACGAAAAAGAGTACTGGGTCTTTGAAATGCAAACCGGTAATTGATCGCACCCCTGCGCGACAAGCGTCTCCAACTGTCGTTCCGCCTGTTTTGAATACGCAACGGAACCGGCTCGGTAGATTTCTTTGGCGACTTTATCAATTTTTTCCTTGATCGACAACTCGTCGGAATAGATTGGAGAAAACTTATTGTCGACGTTTGCGTCAATTGTCTCGAGAACCTTCTGCGCTAATTCAATCGCGCCATTTCCTCCGTCGCTCCAATGCGTTGCGCAAGAGCACGGAACGTCAAGCTCGCCGCAAACATTGCGAACAACGTCAAGTTCTTCGACCGTGTCGCCGTCGAATTTATTGATTGCGACGACAACTGGCAGGCGGTATTTCTTTAGATTCTCAATATGACGCTTTAGGTTGACGGCGCCCAGAGCTACCGCTTCAGGATTAGACGAGCCAAGATCACATTTGGCAACGCCTCCGTGGTATTTGAGCGCGCGAACAGTCGCAACGAGAATGACGGCGTTTGGGGCAAGCCCCGCCTTACGGCATTTAATATCGAGAAATTTTTCAGCGCCGAGATCGGCGCCGAATCCGGCTTCTGTTACGACATAATCCGCAAGTTTGAGCGCAGTTGTTGTTGCAACAATACTGTTGCAACCGTGAGCAATGTTGGCAAAAGGTCCGCCGTGAACGAACGCCGGCGTTCCTTCAAGAGTCTGGACGAGGTTTGGGTTAATGGCGTCTTTCAAAAGAACCGTCATCGCCCCGTTTGCCTTAAGATCGCGCGCGGTAACAGCTTTGCCTTGATAATTATATCCGACGACTATATTGCCAAGCCGCTCGCGTAAATCGAAAAGATCTGTGCATAAGCAGAAAATAGCCATTACTTCGGACGCCGCCGTAATAACAAAACCGCTCTCGTGTGGGACGGAATTAGCCGTTCCTCCCAAACCTATGACTATCTGACGCAACGCCCGTTCGTTAACGTCGAGCGTTCGTCCCCACGTTATTCGTCTAGGATCAATGTTAAGCGGATTTCCTTGGTGAATCGAGTTGTCAACCATCGCCGCGAGAAGGTTGTGAGCGGCGGTAATCGCGTGGAAATCGCCCGTAAAGTGGAGGTTAATATCCTCCATTGGTTCAATCTGCGCATATCCGCCGCCGGCCGCGCCGCCTTTAACGCCGAAACATGGACCAAGCGAAGGTTCGCGAAGGCAGAGGCAGGTTTTCTTGTTAAGAAGGGTCAATGCGTCGGCAAGACCAATGCTAACAGTGGTTTTTCCCTCTCCTGCGGGAGTCGGATTAATTGCAGTGACCAGAATGAGCTTTGAATCATTTTTTGAAGGTAATCTATTAAGTTTTTTAAGGGAGATTTTAGCTTTATAGTTCCCAAAAAGCTCAAGATCATTTTCTGAAATACCGAGTTTAGAGGCGACTTCAACAATTGGACGCAAAGTCGCTTGACGAGAAATTTCGATGTCGGAAGGAATAGATCTAAGAGTCATTGGAGTCTCCCTGCGTAAGAACGTCGCTCGAAACGTTTGGCGGACATTATCGGCAGGACGCGACAGAACTTGATCGCGACCCACGCCTACATTCTACCGCATCGTTCCCTTTTCACAATCCGGGAAGAGGAGCGTCCTACGCTTTACATATGGCGCCCTTATCGCAAAAGGAGCAAGTTACATTGGCGCGACGACCCTGAAAACCTGTGTTCCATTTGCCTCGTTGAGTTCTTTCGGAGTAAAAGGTTCTATTATGTTCGCCTGCACTAACATGAAAAAAAGATCGGCGTCAATTTCAGGATTATTAAAACCGTAATTACCCTTGCTTCTGAATCTTGCGAGTTCACTGAAATCCACGCTAATATAGGCGACTTTTGCCTCGTTGAGAGCCTCTTTAATCTTTGAGGCGTTCGAGACGTCGGTAATTTTACCACTTGCGTCCCGAGTAACGCCTTCGCTGATCATTCCAATAAGAGGCGAATCGTTCCAACAGGTGGAATAAAGAACGTCGACGCGATAAGCGCATGCTTTAGCGTCTCCTACAAGCAACAATTTCTTTTTTCCGGATTCTCCAGAATTCGCGGACGAAAGGAGTTCCGGATGATTGTTAAAATATAGCGCGACAGCCGGATATCGGGCTGGATCATTTTCTAAAGATCGCAGGGGGGCCAATCGACCTTGTCCAAGAATGTCAATGAGAATCCCGGAATAGAACAATGAGAGGAGCGTCGTTGCGAGGACGCATGTCTTGAGAACCAACGACCGCGTTCCAAGAATTATTGAGACTCCTATCCCGAGAAGAATTGCGACAAGAGGCGAGGATGGAAGAAGAAAACGCGTCAGTCGATGCGTTAGAAGGAACCACGCGATTCCAAAAAGAACCGTAAAAGCAAATATTAGGAACAAACGTTTATTCTTTTCGGTCCAATCTAAGCTTGTTCTAGGATGGAAAAAACCTAAAAAAAACAACGTTCCAACTATTGGAACGAAAATATAAAGCGGCGAGCCAAAATCATCCCGCCAGAAGACGGCGGCGACGCTTTCCGCCAATGCCGCTCCGTTGAAACTGTTGGGAGAATGAGCGTTTTTCCAACGTTCGTTTATGGAATCGTTCCATTCTCCCGTCTTATCTCCAAAGACGCTGTAACAGAGCGGATAGACAGGATTTCCGGTTGCAACGTAATTCTTTACGTACCAGCCTCCGCAAGTTATAGCCCCTGCGACGACAAACATTACTAAGGGGACTATTATGGACGCGATTTTAACACGTCGAGGAGCCGGGGATTCTGTATGTTCAGATTCTGGAAGATTATCGGATGAGTTGATCGTAAGAGGAGAACGCAAAAGGAGGACTGCAAGAGCGATAAGCGATGGGATGAAAACGAAAACAACGCCCGTGTATTTAATGGAAGCAGCAAATCCGGCGAAAATTCCGATGAGCGTCGCGTTTGCGATTAAGTCGCGTAAACGCGCTGGATTGACTGGGTTAAATGTAAGGAACGTCGCGTAACAGGTTGCGAAAAGCGACGTCGCCAGCATCCCTTCATTGAGTCCGTTGGAAAAGACTTCGAAGAGATTCGGAAAGGAGAGGTAAATAATGGCGCTCCAGAGTCCGCCTCCAACGCTTTTAAAGAAACGGGTGCAAAAGCAGACGAGCCCATACGCCGTGAGAAGCGACGAAAAGACGAGAATTGTTTTGCCGATGATAAGACCGAGACGCAACGCGTCCATTCCCTGAAAACCCAGATCACGAGCGAGATTAAGTCCCGCAACATAGGTCATTTCCGCGCCTAACGGCATGTTTAAATAGACGTTAACGTTTGAAAATCCGATGGAGCCGCTTTCAAAAATTTCTCTCGCTCCCTGGGCGTGATATTCTAACGCGTCATACTCAAAGAGCGGCTGGCTTGTCGCCAAAAGATAAAAAGTTGCAAATACTGTTAAAAGCAGAAGCTGAAGAATAAAAAATCTACAAGAACACCTACGCGCGTTGGAGACGGCCTCATTGGATTTTGATTGCGCGTTTGTCTTTCGAACAATGGCGATACGGATGGTAATTGAAACAAAACCAATTATAAGAACGACAATTAGTTGTGGGAGGATTGGTAAGTTTGCGTGACCTAAGAGTCCGACGATTAGAATTGAAAAGGATAGGAATACATACCCTAACACTCCGGAAAAGAACCATGTTTCACCGTTTGACGTCGCGAGCGATTTTCTAAAAGGCGAAAAGAGAAGACGGCCTACCAAGAAGAGCGCCGCGACTGCGAGCGCGCCCACCCCCGTCGCCAGAATCCGTTCGCCTGTAAAAGCCGTTGGCGGAAGGTTGACGCCGAACCAGATTTCACGGAGAAACGTTTCGTTGCAAAAAGCATTAAGCATTACTCCCCAATGAGGAATTGGCGATTCTGGCGTTCCGATATTCGTGAAAGGTCGATCTTGAAAGAAAATCGCCGTAAGAACAATAATAGTTCCTAGAATGCCGAAACCTAATTGGTGAATCCGCATTGCGTGAATTCTTGTTGATTCCTCTTTTACCATCGTCTCTAAACTCCGCCATTGTTATCGCGTCGAAATCTCTTATTATGGCTTGAAACAGTATTGTCGTCGGGTTATGATAACTGATGCGTGCGTCGGTGTACAGAGCAAAGGTCGGATTATAACGGCGCTTTGCGGAACGACGTTTATAGCTGAGTCTTTCTGAAAACGGGAGAAACGTAATGACGATGATGACGGCTTATAGTGTGGCAATTGTCAAGGGAGCGGTTAAAGGTTACTTTTTTATCGTTTGCGCCGCTTTGACAATAGCATTGGGACTCGGCTCTAGCGTTTGGGGAAGCGTTGCGGACGACGACGTTTCAACGCAGGTTGAAAACAAAGTTTCCGAAGTTAAACCGATCGACACTGTCGGGGTGGGCGGTCCGTGTTATGTGGGACCCGATGGCGAGTTGGTTTGTGAAGTCGACGGCGCCGTGGGAACGGATGCAAAGAAAACAGACGAAACACCGACGCCTTCAATTGATTTAACAAATCAACCGTGGCTTGTCGAAAGCGCCAATCTTCCTCCTGGAAGTCCCGTCTTGAAGCGTGATCACATGATTTGGGCTGATTCGTATCTTTGGACTGCACTTGAAGATATAACGCCGTCGATTCCCGTTGAAAAATGGATTACGAGGACGCCAACCCCCGAAGACCTTGCTGGCAAGTATGTTCTTGTCGAAGTTTGGGCGACTTGGTGTCCTCCATGTCGTCGTTCGCTTCCGTATCTTGATTTTATTTCAAAAAAATATAAGGACGACCTTGTCGTTGTTTCGATATGCGAAATGGATGAGAACGCTATTCGCAATATGCCGGGCAAAGGATTGAATATTTTTGAGATTGGTTACTTTGCCGCCGTCGACACGGGAAGACGTTTTGCCAATAAACTGGGCGTTTATGGGATACCTCATGTGGTTCTTCTTGAACCTACTATTGGCGGAATCGTTTGGGAAGGCATGCCTACGTTGCCAGGCTATGAACTGAACGACAAAAAACTTGAACGTTTCTTTGAGATAGGCCATAAGCTTCGAGACGCGGGGCGTCTTCCCGAAACATCGCCTATAACGTTTGAAGTTTCTGAACCGACACAACAAGATCGAGCGACGCGTCGTCGCGTTAGTTCTACGGATAACGCTGATGAAATTGGCATGCCCTCAATCAACTAAGTCGATCTTGTCACGGAAATAATAATCGGCTATTTTTAAGACCGTTGGTTTTGTATCGAACTGATTGTCGCCTTGTCGCCGCGTCGACAAGGCGGCTTTGGCGTCGAAGAACTTTGCCAAGGGCGTTTTCCATGGATGGATTGTTTTGCGGCAGGGCTGTCCGCTCGTATTTGCGCGCTTTCGTTTTTTTGGCGGCATGCGCTGTTTCTGTTGTCGGTTGCGAGACCCAAAAAGGGAAACTTGTCGATTCTTCGACTCCAGACAGGGTCGGTAGTCATAAGGCGGGATCCGAAGTTTACGACCCGGCTGCGCGCGCGGCAGTCGAAGGGCTTCTCGCACAGGTTGCTGGCGAACCGATTAGACCAGAGGAAGTCGGAGCCGTTGTTGGACAAATTGTTGAAGGGGATTTGACGAAGCGAAAGGTCTGCTTTGTAGGCGTTGAGAATGCCGGAGGCGAAGAGTTGGGGGATATTCGCGAGAGTCTCGCCGAAACGATCCGTACGATGATTTCCCAGTCGGATCAGTTTGAAGTGATTGACTCAAGAATGGTAGCCGCCGGTCTTCGAGAGACTGGACTTCGCGTTGACGATCTTCTGCTGCCGGACAAAAGATCCCGTTGTGCCGCCGCTCTCGGCGAGATGGATTCTCCTTTTGACTACCTTCTTTTCGCCAAAATCACGACGGCTACGACAAGAGACAACGCCGACTCCCAAGTCAAATATGCTTTAACGCTTGACTTGACGAATATCCATACGGGTTCCTCGACCCGTCATACGGTTGAACTCAAAAAACATTACAACAAGTCGGTTAAAGCGAAGCTCAAGGACATGATCTGATTGAGTTTTGTTGAAGCCACGCGTAGTCGCGCGGTCGATTATCTTCGGTTGCGCGACGGGAAGATTGGACGTCGTTTGTTCATCAAGACGAAATCATTTGATCTTTTAAGCCTCGGCGTTTATTCTGTCGCGCACTTTACTGTAGATTTCAGTTGCGCATTTTTGCTTTTTCGTCTAGTTCGAATTGGAGCGATTCCTTACGAACGCGTTGTTTTTACTTTTGTCCTCTATAACTGTTTAGCTTTTGGTCTTGAGTTTCTAATTGGTCTTTTTTTTAACGCGCAAACTGCCCGTATCGCAGCGACGCTTGGGGAGTTGTTGTTGGCGACGGGACTCCTTTTAGGAATGAGCGTCGCCGGCGATCTCGTGTGTTTCAGAGGCGCGTTTATCGACCTACTGCCTGATCTATTTTCGTCTCTGGACGCTCGGTATTCGTGGCGTTTGACGCTTGCTTGCGTGTTTGTCGGAGTAGGAAACGCCTTTTTTCATGTTGGAGGCGGGATTGATTCGCTTGTGCGAAATGACGGTCAATATTGGCGTTCTGGGGTTTTTATTTCAACAGGCGCT
>CAMZHY010000007.1 GCA_947307005.1 uncultured Planctomycetaceae bacterium | reverse complement strand
GCCTTTATAGAAATCGCGCAGATAATCGAGGATTTCCTGCTGCGTCGCGCTCTTGAGGGGGCGCGAATACGTCGTCGAAAGGATGCCGCGATCCATCGGGGTCAGGTGCGGGGTAAAAATCACCTTGGCGTCGAGGCCGCTCGCCGTCGAAAGGACCTCTTCGATTTCGGGCGTGTGGCGATGCGTTCCAATCCCGTAGGCGGAAATCGCCTCGTTGCATTCGGGATAGAGGTTCTTGAGGCTCGGCTTGCGTCCGGCGCCGGAAACGCCGCTCTTGGAGTCGATAATAATATCGTCGGGCGCGATAAACCCGCCCTTGAGGAGGGGCGCGAGGGGCAGAATCGCCGACGTCGGATAGCAACCGGGGTTCGCGACAAGGTTCGCGCCGCGAATTTTCTCGCGAAAGAGTTCGGGAAGCCCGTAAGGCGTCAGCGGCAGCCGTTCCGGATCAGGGTGCGCGACGTTGTACCATTTGTTGAAGACCGCCGCGTCGTTGAGTCGGTAATCGGCGCCAAAATCGACGACTTTCATTCCAAGCGCCAAGAGTTCGGGCGCGACGGCGGCGGTCGCGGTGTGCGGAAGACAGCTAAAGACGGCGTCGACGCCGCGCTCGGCGAGATCTTTCGGCGTCAGATTTTCACAACGAATCGAATAGAGTCCCGTAAGGGACGGGTGGACGATACAAATAGGATCGACGTTCTCGCGACTTGTGACGGCGACGACCTCCGCCTGCGGATGACGACTGAGAATTTTGAGGAGTTCAAGCGCCGTATAGCCCGTCGCGCCCAAGACTGCGATTTTAATCTTATCCATAGAAAAGCCCCGCTTTAATAACAACGTCGGCGCCGCGTTCGTTTAGCGGCAAAAATAATTCACTTGCGTCCGCTCGATTTAATCCAATCTCGCGTCTCGACGATAATTTGATCGAGCGTTCGCGTAGGATTCCATCCGATAAGTCTCTTGGCTTTTTCGAGATGCGGAACGCGGCGGCGCATATCGTCGAAATTAGGACCGTAAGCTTCGTCGTAGCTAATTCTCTTAATCTCCGACGACGAGTCGCACAGTTCGACGACGCGTCGCGCCAGCGTGTTGATCGTCACCTCTTGGTCGGAACCAAGATTAACGACCTCGCCTTCGGCTTCCGGCGTCGAAGGAAACTTCGCCATGCCCTGAACGACGTCGAAAACGGAAGAAAAGCACCGCGTTTGTTCGCCCGTTCCGTAGACAAGCAGCGGTCTATTTTCCAACGCGGCGGCAATGAAACGCGGAACGACCATTCCGTAGGCGCCCGTCTGTCGGGGACCAACGACGTTAAAAAGCCGAACGATATAAACGGGCGCGGAGTTCTGTTCGCGCTGCGCGAGAAGATAGAACTCGTCGAGGAGCTTTGCGAAAGCGTAAGCCCAGCGTTTCTTGCAGCTCGGGCCAAGGGTCACGTCCATATCTTCGCGGAACGGAATCGTTTCCGTTTTACCGTACGTTTCGCTCGTAGAGGTTAAAAGAACCGGTTTACGGTAGGTCGCGCAGAGGTCGGCGACGACTTCGGTCGGGCGCATAATTCGCCGAATCGAGTCCAGCGGACGCGTGACGATGAGCTTAACGCCGACGGAACTAGCGAGATGATAAACAAAGTCCGCCTTCTGGATTTCTCGTTCCAAAACGTTTTGATCGGCGGCGTCGGCGACATACGGATGGAATCGCGGGTTGCTCGTCAGATGATCGACGTTCTGCCACACGCCCGTCGAGAGGTCGTCCACAATGGCGACTTCGTCGCCTTGCGCTAAAAAATATTCCGAAAGATGAGAGCCAATGAAGCCCGCGCCGCCCGTGATCAGATATCTCACTTTTCCGTTTTTCCTGTTCCTTGAAGCGCGCGGCGCCGTCCGTCGTTCGGAGCAACCTCGACGCGTTCTCGAGTTGGCAAAATATTTCGTCGGCGGCGTCCGGCGCATCCGAAGTCGCGACCAACAGCTTCGACTTGCGACGCGTCGCAAACTTCCCCATTCTACTCGCAAATAGGGAGCGCGCAAGACGAGCGCGCCGCGACGACGAAAGAAGGGGTTCTGTCAAATTGGCAGACCCCAGTCGTCTTTACGCCGCGTTGACGCGACGGATTACGGGTCGCGCCCAAGCTTCTTTTCTAGGCGCCGCCTTCTGTTGAGAAGAAGGTTGCGCCCAATAATTCAAAAAAATCAGGCGTTTCGGTAAAAATTTTTCTTTGGCGCCAGTCTTGCTACACTTTCCGACGAACGGTTCGGCAGACCTGTCGAAGGGACGCCGAATCCTCAACATTAAATGAAGGAAAAGATGAAACGAAAGTTCCCTCGTTCGTCGTCAAGCATGGCGAAGAATTGGAGGAACGCTCGGAAGAAATAAAGAATTAGGAGAAAAGCCATGGCTCAGGGTGAAAAAATCATCGGAATCGACCTCGGCACCACGAACTCTGTCGTCGCCGTCATGGAAGGCAAAGAAGCGAAGGTTATCGCCAATCCTGAAGGATATCGTCTTACGCCGAGTATCGTCGCGTTCACGGACACGGACAAACTCGTCGGCGAACTTGCGAAACGTCAAGCGGTTATGAATCCGACCCGCACGGTCGCGTCGATCAAGCGATTCATGGGTCGTAAGAGAAGCGAAGTCGGCGCGGAAGAGTTGGCGGTTCCTTATAAGGTCGTCGGCGCGCCCGACGAGAAAGTCGCCGTCGAGATCGACGGCAAGCGCTACACGCCGGAAGAAATTTCCGCGCAGACGTTGCGCAAACTGAAGGAAGCGGCGGAAGCTTACCTCGGACATAAGGTCAACAAGGCGGTCATCACGGTGCCCGCTTACTTCAACGACGCCCAGCGTCAGGCGACGAAAGACGCGGGTCAGATCGCGGGTCTGGAAGTCGCGCGTATCGTGAACGAACCGACGGCTGCGGCGCTTGCGTACGGACTCGACAAGAAGGGCGCGGACCAGAAGATCGTCGTCTTCGACCTCGGCGGCGGCACGTTCGACGTTTCCGTGTTGCACGTCGCGGACGGCGTCTTTGAAGTCGTCAGCACGAACGGCGACACGCACTTGGGCGGCGACGACTTCGACCAGGTCCTCATCAACTACATCGCGGACGACTTCCAGCAGAAGAACGGGATCGACCTCCGCAAGGAGCCGATGTCGTTGCAACGACTTCAGGAAGCGGCTGAAAAAGCCAAGTGCGAGCTTAGCTCCCAGGCGCAGACGGACGTCAACCTCCCGTTCATCGCGCAGGACGCGTCCGGACCGAAACACCTCCAAATGCACGTGACGCGCGCGGAATTCGAACGTCTTTCCGACGCGCTGATCGAACGCACCAAGGGTCCGGTCATGCAGGCGCTGCACGACGCGAAACTTTCCGCCTCCGACATCGACGAGGTCGTTCTCGTCGGCGGTTCGACGCGTATTCCGAAGGTTCAAGAGCTTGTGAAAAAGCTCTTCAACCGCGAGCCGCACAAGGGCGTGAACCCGGACGAAGTCGTCGCGGTCGGCGCGGCGATTCAAGGCGGCGTCCTCGCGGGCGACGTTAAAGACGTGCTGCTCCTCGACGTCACGCCGCTGTCCCTCGGCATCGAGACGCTCGGCGGCGTTATGACGAAGCTCGTCGAGAAGAACACGACGATCCCGACCCAGAAGAAGCAGGTCTTCAGCACGGCGGAGGACAACCAGACGGCGGTGACGATCAAGGTCTATCAGGGCGAGCGCGAAGTAGCGGCCGCCAACCGTCTGCTCGGTCAGTTCAACTTGGAAGAAATTCCGCCCGCTCCTCGCGGTCTGCCTCAAATCGAAGTCTCCTTCGACATCGACGCGAACGGCATTCTGAACGTCACGGCGAGAGACCTTGGAACGAACAAGGAACAGAAGATTCGCATCGAAAACTCCGGCGGACTCTCCGAGGAAGAAATCGAACGGATGCGTAAAGACGCGGAAGAGCACGCGGAAGAAGACAAGAAAGTTCGCGAACTCGCCGAGGCGCGCAACCGCGCTGAAAGCATGTGCTTCGAACTGGAAAAGCTCCTCAATGAACACAGCGAAAAACTGCGTCAGGAAGACAAAGACGCGATCAACGCCGGCATTGCGAAGACGCGCGAAGCTTGCAAGACGGACGACGTCGACAAGATCAAGAGCGCGTTCTCCGAACTTGAGCAGGCGTCGCACGCAATGAGCAAGGCGCTTTACGAGCAGGCGCAACAGGCGCAGGCGACCGCGCAGGCGGCCTCTTCCGACGCTGCGGGCGACGCCAACTCGGGCGACGACGACGCGATCGACGCGGATTACGAAGTTAAGAACTGACGAAATCTCTAGTCTCGCCGCGATCGGCGCGGCTTCTAACGATTAGCCGACCGGCGTTCGTCTTTGCGACGGACGCCGGTTTTTTTTCGCGCCATGTCAAGACCGCGCAAAATCCGCGTTGAAAGAAACGCGCCAAAAATGTATATTAAGATCTGAACGCCGACGCGGCGTTTGTTCTCAAGAGGAGCGTTTCGCGCATGATATTCACAACGACGTCGCTATTTGTCGCGGGACTGGTCGCCGCCGCCGCGCCGATCGTCATTCATCTGCTGACGAAGGGCAAGCCGCGCAAAGTCGTCTTCGCGGGCTTACGCTTCACGCGTGGGACGCTCGCGGTCAACCGCCGTCGTCTACGCCTCAAGCGGCTCCTTCTTCTATCCCTTCGCGTTCTTCTTCTCGTCCTACTGGGAACGGCGCTGGCGCGTCCAATGTTTGCGCCTAACCGCGCGTCTTCCGACGCCGCCGACGCGAGCGCCGATGGAAACGCGCCCGTCGCGGCGGCGATCGTCGTCGACACGTCGCTGCGGATGGGGCGCGTTAAAGACAACGCGACGCTCCTAGAACGCGCAAAGGCGACGGCGCGGACGATTCTGGATCAACTCCCTAAAGGAAGCGAAATCGCCATACTCGACGGAGAAACGTCGGGGGACGGGTTCCAATCGGATCGTTTTGCGGCAAAAACGCGTCTGGAAAAGACGACGGTCAATCCGGGCGGTCGCGCGGCGGCGGAATCGACGCTCAAAGCGGTCGGACTCCTTCGCAGTTCGAAACTTACCCGTCGCGAAATCTACGCGATAACGGACGAATCGACGGTCGGCTGGTCGGATCGCGACGTCAAACGAATCCGTCGCGCCGTCGAAGCCGACAAGAAGAATCCGATCGCGTTCTATTTCGTCGATCTTGGCGACGACGCGGTTCAGAACGTCGCCATTCTCGACGCGACTCCGGCGGCGGAAACGCTTTCGGCGGGAAACGCGCTCCGCGTCGACGCGGAAATCGAACGCGTCGCGTCCGCGCCGGGCGAAGTCTCCGTCGAAATTCTACTCTTTAGCGCGCGGGACCTCCCCGAGGCCGTCGCGCCGGAAGAACTAAGTCGAAAGGACGAACTTGCGTTCCACCGCGAGAAACAAACGCTCTCGTTCGACGCGGGGCGTTCTCGCATAACGGCGGTTTTCAACGTTTCCGGTCTGAAACCCGGACGGCGCGTCGGACTAATTCGATCGCTCGGAGCGGACGCCCTCGACGGGGACGATGCGCGGACGTTTGTCGTCGACGTCGTCCCGGAATGGAAACTGCTTGTCGTCGCGCCGCAACCGACCGCGGAGAAGTCGATTTTTCTCACGCAGGCGCTCGCGCCGGACGAGCTGAAAAAGACGGGACGCGCGCCGTTTGATCTCGACGTCGTCCCCTACGCCGACGCCAATGAAGGCGGAGCCAACGGCGGAATTCGCGACCTTGCGTCGGCGAGTAAAAACGAACTCGAAAAATACCGCGCAATTTTTCTGCTTGATCCTCCCGGTCTGCCCCCTGAAACATTGGAAAAGCTCGCGGGATACGCGACGTCCGGAGGCGGAATCGGCGTCTTTCTCGGACGCGGCGCGGGCTCCGGCGAGGCGTGGCGAACGCCCGAGGCGATTAAGCTTCTGGGGGTCGCGCCGACCAAACAAGAAACGGGGCGCGAACTTGCGCTGGAACCAACGTCGAGCGACGCGCCCCTTCTCTCGGGGTTCCGCGCCTTTGAAAGCGGCGGAATTCCTTGGGACGCCGCGCCCGTCGAACGATACTGGAAACTGGAAGAACCGTCGAATTCCGCCGTTGTTGTCGCGCGACTTGTCGAAAGCGGCGGAAGCGCGGACGCGGACGCCGCGCCCCCAGCGATCGTCGAAAACCTCGTGGGTCGCGGTCTTGTCGCGACGGTCGCGACGCCAATTTCCGACGCGGTCCAAGAAAAGCCGTGGAACGCGCTGACGTCGGGCGACGCGGTCTGGATATTCGTCGTTCTCGTGGACGGGATGGCGCGACGACTCGCGTCCGGCTCCTCGTCGATTCTGAATTACGCGCCGGGCGAATCGGTCTCGCTCCGCGCCGAGATAAAAGAATTCCCCGCCGTCGCGACGATCCATACTCCGTTGGGCGAAGAGATTGCGACGCCGACGGACGTCGAACGACGTCAGATACGTTTTCCCGGCGTCAAAACGCCGGGCGTCTACAGAGTTCAAACGACGCCCAATCGCGACGGAGAAACGATCGACCAGGTCTTCGCCGTCGCGACGCCGGGGAAAGAATCTGATATGACGCGCCGTTCTCCCGACGAATGGAAAAAACTTTGGGACGGTCTCGACTACCGAACGCTCGACGCCGCCGCGCTCGCCGCCGACCTTTCTTCGCGCGAGAACCGTGAAACGGAACCGTACGCGCTCCTCGTCGTTCTCCTCGTCGGCGTCTTCGCGCTCGAGACGATCGTCTCCAATCGCTTCTATAAAGACTCGACGAAAAACGCGCCGTAACGCGACAAACGGATGGTAAACGCGTATAATTACTGATTTTTCGAAATAATTTCCAGCATTTTCCTTGGAGCGGCGATAAAAGGTTCCTCGGGAAAGCGTTTTAGATTTCCCGTTGTTAGGCGGGCGTCTTCTTCTTTTCTTTCTTCCATAACGACTTCATAAAAATTACGATCTTTAGGATCGGGCGGTTCAAAATTGAATTAAAGAGCTTGCATAATAGAAGCTCTCCGTTCAAAAAGTTCCTTTTTCGCTCTCGATATAACGTTGTTCGATTTCAATTGCAATCTGACGGTTACAATTTATATTGATTTCACGACGTCATTTTTAACCCAATCGAAACCCCGTCCGAAAAATAAGCGTCCCGACTCGTCTTGCGCCTTTTGTCGGAAAACGTTACATTCCGCGCGGTACGGGAGCGCTCGCGCTCCTTCCCGTCGCCGAGTCACGTCGTATCAATCTGTCAAACCTATGCTTACGTCCATCGAATTATACGGTTTCAAGAGCTTCGCCGATCGCGTCAAGATCGAACTTGACGGGAGCATCTGCGCGCTTATCGGTCCGAACGGTTCGGGAAAATCGAACGTCGTCGACGCGATTAAGTGGGCGCTTGGCGAACAGAGCGTGAAACGGCTTCGCGGCGACGAAATGACGGACGTGATCTTCAACGGCTCGGCGACGCGGCAACCGCTTGGCTCCGCCGAGGTCACGATCTCTTTTGACAATAAGAAACGAATTCTCCCGATCGAGGCGGACGAGGTTCATTTTACGCGCCGCGTCTACCGCAGCGGCGAATCGGAATATCTCATCAACGGTCAGGCGTCGCGACTACGCGATTTCCGCGATCTAATCGGCGGCGTCGGACTCGGGGCCCAGGGATACGCGGTCATCGAACAGGGACGCGTCGAAGCGCTGCTGCAGAGCACAAGCGAACAGCGTCGCGCCGTTCTCGAGGACGCGGCGGGAATCTCGCGCTTCAACGCGAAGAAACAAGAGGCGACGCGGCGTCTCGAACGCGTCGAGCAGAACCTTTTGCGCCTTTCGGATATCGTCAACGAAATCGAGGCGCAGTTGCGCAAAACGAAGGCGCAGGCGGGCAAGGCGGAAATCTACCGCAAATGCTCGACGCGGCTCCAGAAACTGCGGACGGAAGTCTCCCTTTACGAATGGCGCGTCAAGACGGAAGCGCGCCGTCTAGCGAGTCTGGAGACGGACGATTTCGAGTCTTTTGAAACGGACGTTTCCGCAAAAATTCAGACGCTCGAATCGGAATCGTCGCGTCTCTCGGTCGAGATCGCCGACACGGACTGCGGTCTTCGCGAAATTGAATCGGAACTCGCGACGACGCGCGAAAAGATCGCGGCGGAAGAATCCGGCGTCGAATACCAGATCGCGCAAATTCAAGAATGGACGACGGAATCCTCTCGGGGGGCGAAACGTCAACTTGCGATCGTCATGCGACTCTCGGAAGACGCGAACGCGGCGCGCCAGGCGAAGGAAGAACTCGACGAAGCCCAAGGCGCGGCGACGCGCGTTCAGACGGAATTTGACGCGGAGAACGAAGCGGTTGAAAAACTCGTCGCGCGCGCCGAAACGCTGACGGCGGAGCGCGATAGGCTGCAGAACGAACGCGAAACGAAAAGCGCCGAAACGACGAGGTTCGCGGGCGAACTCGCCGCGTTAACAACGCAAAAAACGACGCTCGCAGCCTCTTGGGAACAGAAAAAACGCAGTCGCGCGGAACTTGAAAAACGTCAAGCCGAACTCGCCGAAAAAACGAGCCGACTTCATACGGACGGCGAAGAACTCGCGCGACAAAACGAAACGTCGCGCAAGCGAGTCGCCGAACTCCGCGCTAAACGCGACGAACTCAATCGCGCGCTCAATCTTCGACAAGCGGAGGCGTCCGAACTAGAGCGTAAACGCGCCGCTTACGGAGAACGATCCGCTCTTCTCAACGATCTGCTTCGCAAATACGAAGGCGTCAGTCCCGGCGTCCGCGAGACGCTCAGCGCGATGAAGAATCCGTCGAGTCCTTTTCGCAACGCGTACGGACTCGTCGCGGATCTTATCCGCGTCAACGTGGAAGCGGCGCCCCTCGTCGAACTTGCGCTCGGTCAAACGGCGCAGTACGTCGTCGTGCCGCCCGAACCGGAGCTTTTCCGATACATCGAGCGTCAGGGTTCGCGTTTTGCGGGACGCGTCGGATTCATCTGGCTCGATCCGAACCCCAGTCCGCCGATTCCATTCGATCCTAAACTAGAAAACCACGCGGGCGTTCTCGGTCGCGCCGATCAGTTTGTGGAAACGGAACCGATGTTCGAAGGGCTCGTCCAGCGGCTTCTTCGCCGCACTTGGATTGTCGAGTCCGTGGCGGTCGCCAAACAGCTTTATCGGGAAACGGACGAGCCGACGAATTTCCTCGCGGCGGACGGCTCGCTTCTTTCCGCCGACGGCACGCTCGTCGTCGGTTCCGCGCAAGGAAGCGCCGGTCTTATCTCGAGAAGAAGCGAACTCGCTTCTCTTTCTTCGGAAACAGCGCGACTAAACGAGGAATGCGAAACGCTCGGCGCGACGGTCGCGCGCCTTAAAGAGCAACTTTCCGAGGTCGAAACAGAATTCGAGAAGGAGTCCGCGATCCAACGCGAAACGACGCAGGCGCTCGAATCGCTGAAACTTCAAGAGTCCGCGTCGCAAGAACAGGGCGAACAGCTGACGGCGCGGCGAGAACTCGTCGAAAAAGAACTTGTCGAGGTCTCCGGCGCGCTTGAGCAAGCGACGACGCGGCTCGCGGCGCTTGAAACGGAACGCGACGCGTTCAACGAACGTCTCGCGACGCTGGAAGAGGGGATCGCCAACGCGGTCAAACTCCTCGACGACGTCGATCGAGAACGTCAGGAACGAACAAAACGCGCGACGAATCTCAAAATCGAGCTTGCAAAGGCGGAAGAACGCATTCTTTTCCTCCAAGATCGACTCAAGCGACTCGCCGACGGACGGACGGAACAGACGCGTCTCGCGACGGAAAATGAGAATCGCGTCAAATCGTTCGACAAACGCGTCGAGCAGGCGCGTCTCTGCGTGTTAACGAGCGAATCAAAAATCGCGTCCCTTTACGCGGCGAAAGAACGGCTCGCCGACCAAGCGACGAAGGCGCGTCGCGAGCGAGGAGTCCTCGAAAAGGCGCGAACGGAGACGCTTTGCGCGCTTGAAAAGAATCGCGCTTCGCTCGAAAAACGGCGCGAAGCGATTCGTTCTCAGGAATTGGCGAGAGAACGCTACGCGCAGGAGTTGAAAACGATCGAAGAACGAATGCGCGAGGACTATGGGATCGACGTCGCCGCCGTCGAATACCGTCTCGAAAACGAGCCTCAGGAAGTTCAGGCGGGCGCGCTCCATACGGCGGCGGACGCGGCGCTTGAACTCGTCGTCCCCGTCGACGCGAAGAGCGCCAGAACGCGCAAAAAGGAAATCGACGAATTGCGACGGCGCCTTCAGGAACTTGGCTCCGTCAATCTGGAAGCGATCGAGACGCTTGAAACGCTCCGCGCGCGCTACACGACGCTTTTCAACCAGTACAACGACCTCGTCGCGGCGCGAAAGTCGATTCAAAAGATCATTGAACGCGTCAATTCAGACTGCAAGCGTCTTTTTGAAGAAACGTTCAACGCGGTTCGCGCAAACTTCAGCGTGATTTTCCAGAAACTCTTCGGCGGCGGCAAAGCGGATCTCACGCTAACGACCCCGTCGAATCCTCTTGACAGCGGCGTTGAAATCGTCGCGCGACCGCCGGGAAAAGAATTGCGCAGTCTCTCGCTCATGAGCGGCGGCGAAAAATCGCTCACTTGCGTCGCGCTGCTCCTAGCGATTTTCCAATACAGAACGAGTCCCGTTTGCATTTTAGACGAAGTGGACGCGGCGCTCGACGAGGCGAACGTGCATCGCTTCGCCAACGCGCTTCTGGATTTCGCGCCTCGAACGCAGTTCCTTGTCGTCACACACTCAAAAAAGACGACGACGACGGCAAAGTCGATTTACGGCGTGACGATGGAAGACTCCGGCGTTTCCAAAATTTTGTCGGTTCATTTCGACGATCTTGGAGAAGACGGAGAGATTATTCTGCGTCCCGGCGCGCCTCAACTGCGCGTCGCGGATACGGGAAACGTCGGCGCTTAGAACGTCGATTCGTTAAAATCCGGCAAAAGTTCGTTTTTCGTTTGACTTTTCGCCAAACATGACTTGACGTCAAGCGCTCAAGATGTAATATTTTCGCTTGCCGTTTCAGGGCGCGTCAAAAAACGCCGTATACGCCGATTTTTTAGGCTAAAAACGATCAGGAATCCCAACGCGCCCGGGAAATCCGATCGACGCGCAGAAGGACGTCTTTTCGGCGTTCTCAAACCCTTGACGATGCGACGCGCGTCGCGCGACGAACCGTTCAACGTCAAAGGAAATTAGGTCCGCGCGGCTAAGCCGCGAACCCCCGGAGCCGCGCAGCTGCGGTCGTCTGGATTTTTAAAGGAGTCGAATCATGAAACTTAATCTTTTGAGCGACGGAAACGCCGTCGATCTGCTTGAAACCATCGTCGACGCCTCTCTCGTCGACATTGCGTTCGCGCCTGCCGCTGTTCGTCCCGATCGCGACGAAGAAGACGACGACGACAATTGGGACGACGACGAAGACGACGACGACGTCCATTGGAGCAACCTTGACGACGACGAAGACGACGACGAGGACGACGACGACGATATGGACGACGACTGGCTCGACGACGACGACGAGGACGAAGACGATTGGGACGACGACTTCGACGACGACGACGACGATGACGACGACGAAGAAGACGACGAAGACGACTACGACTGGGACGACGTTGACGACGACGACGAGGACGACGACGACGATTGGGACGACGACGACTTCGACGACGATGAAGAAGACTGATTCTCTTTAATTCGCTCGGCGTCTCGACGAGCTATTCTTCAACGATTCGACTACGGACGTTCCGCGCGGCGGGTTTCGCGTCGCGCGGAGCGTTTTTTCTTAGCTTTCTTTCGTCGACGCTTGCCAACGCCCTTCATTTCTGGTACGCTTGGTTCCGGTCGGTCTTCTTTCGCGCCGACTAGGAGAAGACGTCAATGGAACCGATCGTTTCGCTAGAAGGCAAGACAGTCTGCGTCGTCGACGCTTATGGACTGATATATCAGGCGTTTTTCGCGCCGGGAATGGAAATGACGACCGAACGCGGCGAACCGACGGGCGCGCTCTTCGGGTTCGTTCGCGACGTGCTTAACGTTATGTCGAAAACGTCGATCGACTATCTTTTCTGCGCGTACGACATGCACGCGCCGACGTTTCGACACGATATCTATCCGACGTATAAGGCGAACCGCTCGGCGACTCCCGACGATTTGCTACTACAGTTCGATTTCACGCGAGAATTCCTCAAAGGACTAGGAACGCCCGCGCTCGGCGTGGTCGGCTACGAGGCGGACGACGTCATGGCGACGGTTCAACGCCGCGTCGCCGAACTCGGCGGCAAGACGATTCTCGTAACCTCCGACAAAGACGCGAGGCAGCTTCTGAGCGACGCGACTTCAATCTATCTGATACGCAAAGAGCGCCGTTACGACGCCGCCGATCTCATGGCGGACTGGGGCGTCGCGCCGGAACAAGTCGTCGATTTTCAGGCGCTCGTCGGCGATACTTCCGACAACGTTCCCGGCGTTCCGCTCGTCGGTCCCAAGGTCGCGGGGGAATTGCTTCAGAAATACGGAACGCTTGAAGGCGTCTTTGAGGGCGCTAAAGATCAAAAAGGGAAACGATTTGAAAACATTCGCAATTATCAAGATCAAGCGCTTGTAAGCCGTAAACTTGTCAAACTGCGTCAAGACGTCCCTCTGGAAATCGACTGGGAGTCGGGCAAACTCGGCGGGATCGACGTCGAACGACTTCGTCGACTCTTTCAGTATTGGCGTTTTCGCGCCTTTGACAAGAAAGTCGCGGAACTCGCCGAACGATTTGGAACGGGAACGGCGGAGCCTTCCGAGTGGTTTGACCGCGTCGAAGCGGAACGCGGCGAACGCATGAACGCGGAGACGGAGCCGCCTTCTCTCTTCACGCTTTTCAACCTCGCGGAAAAAGAATCCGACGACGGCTCCTCGGAAACGTCCGATCTTAGCGCGACGACGCCTCTTCTAGCGCGCCTACGAAGAAGTCTGTACGGAACCAAGGGCGATCCCGAACGCGGAGACGGCGGCGACGATTTGCCGACGGACGACGACGTCTCGCTCGTCCGGACCAATCTCTCTACGCTCGCGACGCTTCCGCTCCCCACGCCGTCGCCGCGCGAGGAATGGCGCGCTACGATCGTCGACGACGCGGAAAAACTCGACGCGCTAACTCGCCGCCTCTCGCAGACGTCGATTCTCGCCGTCGCCGCGACGACGCTGGAAGAACCGGAACTCGGACGCGTCCGCGCTCGCGTCGCAACCCTTTGCGGGCTCGCGCTCGCGTTTGAACCGAACGAAGCGTTCTACGTTCCGTTCCGAGCGCCCCTTGGCGCGCCCTTTCTTCATAAAGAAACGGCGCTCGCCGCGCTTCGCGACGCGTTAGAGTCGGAAAGCGTCGCAAAAATCGGCTTTGAACTCAAATACGACGCTATCGCGCTCTTCACGTCGGGGATCAAACTGCGCGGCGTCGCGTTTGACGCCGCGATTGCGGATTACCTCGCGCTGGCGGGCGAAACGCGTCGAACGCTCGCCGACGTCGCTTCGACCTATCTCGACGTTAAACTCTTCGACGTAAAAAACGCGACGGGAACGGGTCAGAAACGTCTTTCTCTCGATCAACTCGCGCCTGAGACCGTCGCGCGTTACGCGCTCGACTCCGTTCTCGTTCCGCTCAATAGCGCGATCGTTCTTCGCAGTCGTCTTCAGGAGGCGTCCGCGCTCGAAAAGCTCGCGGTCGAACTGGAAACGCCGCTCGTCGAAACGCTTGCGGAAATGGAATATCAGGGAATCGCGATCGACTCGAACGTCTTTCGCGAAGTTTCCAAAGAGATCGTCGCGCGACGGCAAGCGTTGGAGACGGAGATTCGCGAGTGCGTAAGAACCGCGGATCCCGACCCGCGCTTCGCGAACGAAATCAATCTGAACTCGCCCAAACAGCTTCAACGGCTCCTCTTCGACGACCTCAAACTTCCAATTCTTCAAAAAACAAAGACCGGTCCAAGCGTCAACGCGGAAGTTCTCGAAGAACTTGCGCTGCTGCACGAGATTCCCCACAAGATTGTCGAACTTCGCAAGCTCGTCAAACTTCAGGGAACGTATCTCGAACCGTTGCCGCGTCAGACGACGCCGGGGACAAGCCGCGTCTCCGCGACGTTCAACCAGGCGGCGACGGCGACGGGACGTCTAAGTTCGAGCGACCCGAACCTGCAAAACATCCCGGCGCGGTCGGACACAGGGAAACTGATTCGTTCGGGATTCGTCCCCGACGCGTCGCAGGGTTACGACGCGTTCCTTTCGTGCGACTACAGTCAAGTCGAACTGCGCGTATTGGCGCATTTCTCGGGAGACGATGCGCTTCGGCGCGCTTTCGCGGAGGACAAGGACATTCACGCAAGCGTCGCCGCGCAAATTTTTGGCGTCGCGACGGAAGACGTAACGCCGGATATGCGGCGGAAAGCGAAAGCGGTCAACTTCGGACTCGTTTACGGTCAGACGTCCTTCGGACTCGCGAAATCGATCGACGTCTCGCGCGAGGCGGCGGCGGAATATATCGACGCGTTCTTTGCGACCTATCCCGGCGTTCTCGCGTTCTTCGACCGCGTTCTCGACGACTGCGCCAAACGCGGCTACGTCGAAACGCTTCTCGGACGGCGACGAACGCTCACGGGCGTCCGCGGCGCGCGCGGGCGACAGACGCTCAACTTCCCGGAGCGCGCCGCGATTAACACGGTCGTTCAAGGTTCCGCCGCCGATATCATGAAGCTCGCGATGCTCGCCGTTTGGCGCCGCCTCAAACGCGACGGGTGGCTTTCGTCGCGCTGGTCGATCGCGTCGCCCGATCCTCCGACGGTCGAGGCGGCTCCTCCGCCGCCGCCCCGATCCTCGACGCCGCTCTTCGATCTGATTGAATACGCGCCTCCGGCGCCGCCAATCGCTTCAACGTTCCAAACCGCGCCGACGTCCGGCGAGCAGCCCCGCGACCGCGCGCGACTCCTTTTGCAAATTCACGACGAGCTTCTCTTTGAAACGCGACGAGAAGACGCGGACGAGCTTGCGGCGATCGTCGTCAAGGAAATGGCGCTCAACAATCCCCTTAGCGTTCCTCTTAAAGTCGATCCTGAAATCGGCGCCAATTGGGGCGAACTCTGATCCTTATCACAGGAGAAATCGACCATGAAAAAAGCGGTCGTCGGCGCTTTTTTTGCGCTTCTTTCATTGTTTACGCTCTCCGCAAACGCCAAGGTCGTCGTCGCGCCGCTCCCGGACGGCGAAGCGCCAAGCGAACGTTGGTCCGTTCAAGTCAACGGTCAAAGCGCGCCCCTCTACGGCGCCAGAACCGCCGACCCGCCCTTTGAAAAGTACGACTACGGGGGCGACTACGCGTTTCTCTCCGTCGACGCCGACGAACCGCTGACGTTCCGCGTCAAGCCGACCGACGGCGACGCGGAAAAGCTTACCGTTCGTCCTTCGTCCCTTGGAATCGTCCCGGCGAAAAACGACGACGGGTCCTTCTCATTTACAATCGATAGGCCGCAAAGGATCTCCGTCGAATACTCTGGGCGCGTTCATCCGCTCCTTATTTTCGTCAATCCCATTGAAGAAAACGTCCCCAATCCGAACGATCCGAACGTCGTCTATTTCGGACCGGGCGTTCACGAACCGGAAAACGGGCGCGTCTCCCTGACCGACAATCAAACGCTCTACCTCGCGCCCGGCGCCGTCGTGAAATGCGGCGTTAGCGTTCGAGGAAAAAACATTACGATTCGCGGGCGAGGAATCGTCGACTCCACGCCGTGGGAATGGAGACACGGACCAACCGGTCACGTCGTTTCCCTCGAAAACTCCCAGAACGTCAAAATCGAAGGGATTATCATTCGCGGCGCCTCGCATTGGACCCTCGTGCCGATTAACTGCGACGACGTCGATATCGACAACGTCAAAATCTGCGGCGGACGCGTTCAAAACGACGACGGAATCAACCCTTGCAATTCGCGCCGCGTCCGCGTGACCAACTCGTTCGTTCGTTCCGACGACGACTGCATGGCGCTTAAAGGGCTGGAAAACGATTACGGAAACTGCGAAGACGTTACGGTCGAAAACTGCGTTTTCTGGTGCGACCGCGCTCGCATCGTTCTGATGGGACACGAAAGCCGCGCCCCTTATATGCGCCGCATAACCTTCCGCAATATCGACGTAATTCACGCGCAAACGCGCAATTTTCTCCTTGAGCCGGGCGAAAAGATGCGGATGGAAGACGTTCTCTTCGAGAATATCCGCTTCGAGACGGGCGAGGAAAACGCGCTTTCTCCCGAAGCGCTCGAAAAAATGAAGAATCTCGACGCGTCGAAACTGCGGTTTGATATCGACGTCGCGAATAAAGACAACTGGCTTTTCGTCGCGCGCCCCGCCGTCAATCAGTATATGCGAACGCAGGAGCCGGGATATATCAAGAACATAACGATCCGCAATATCGCGGTCAACGGCGCTCTTTCCTATTGCGGGATGCTCTTCTCCGGCGCGGACGCGGAGCATCGTCTGGAAGGTTTGACGATCGAGAACGTCGAGATTTTCGGTCAGAAATTCGATAAAGAATCGCCGCTTCTCCATATCGGCGATTTCGTCGACGGCGTCGACGTCAAGTAACGTCGCTAAACCGTCCAAACGAAAATGAAAACGCGCGGCGCTCCTTGTCGAGACGCCGCGCGTTTTATTTCGCCGCCGCCGATTTAACGCGTCACTCGGCGCGGTTCACGCCAATCTGCATGATCCGCAGCGCGGTTCCGCGACTGCGCGCGTTTTTATCCGACGAGACGCGAATCGTCGCCTTATGTTTTCCAGACTCTAACGCGTCCGCAAGGGTAATCGCGCGAGGATAATGGAGACCGGAACTGTAATCGTGGTAGGCGTCGATTTTCTTCGCGTCGCCGCCGTCGATCTGACATTCGACGATTCCCGCGTCGGGACCGGCGAGGATATAAAGCGCGACGGCGTTCCCGTCGAAATCAAAACTCGCCTCCGCGCCGGGCTTTTCCGCGCAAAGACACGGAACGCCCGCAAACGTTCCGCGGAACGATCCGGGAATCTTCGACCAGTCTGGCGTGAAGAGCCGGAAGCCTCCCTCGGAGACGGGCGTCGCGTCGCCGATCGCGCCGACGTTCGTCGTCACGCCGTCGAAACCTCGCCATCCCGCGTCGCTATAGGAATAAGGATCGAGCGATTCGGGCATGTCGGAGACGCCGCAAACAATTTCTGATTTGTAGTTATCGAGCGCTTTGTCGATAACCGCCGCGATCATGTCGGCGCAGATTCGATTGCCGCGAGGCGCCGGATGCACGCCGCCAAACTCGCCCCACGTAATGTCGCCCGAGTCGATTTGGGTCTGAATTTCGCGCGCCATATTGATCGTCGAGCAGTCGTATCGTCGCGCGACGGCGTCGTGCGCTTGAATGCTCGTCGCGACGGAACCTTCGCGATATTTCGCCATAAGGTTTTCGTTCACGAAGAACGTCATAACGATAGCGGCGCGACGATTAATGCGCTTGATATGACGGACGACGCCTTCCATGCCGCGCGTCGCGTGTTCGAGGGAAAAGCGTCCGTCCTGATCGTCGTTGACGGAGAATTCGACAAAGAAGAGATCGGGCGCGCCTTTTTTGCATTTATCGAGAACGTCCGTCTTAAGTCGAAACGCGCCAACGTCGGAACAGGTTGAAGAGATTCCGGCGGCGACGAAATTGAACTCCGTCTTGGGGAAGGTCTTTTGAAGATATTCGCAGACCATCGGACGATAGCCGTCCATTTCCGTAATCGACCCGCCGAGGAACGCGACGTCGCCTTCGCCCTTTCCGAACGCTTCAATCGCGGATTGAAGATCCAAATTCCCGCGCATAACGACGTTCCGTCTAAGCGTCTCGCCGCCCTCGCTGGAAGTTCCGTTCTCCAAAGAAAACGCGTTTTTCACGCCCGTCCCCAGCGCGACGCACGGCGCGGCGACTGCAAGTTGCAAAAAGTCTCTACGTTTCATAGTTTTTTCCTTTATACGCGTTGATTGTCGGCAAATTGGTTAGCGGAGCGATCGGCGACGTCTTCCGCCTTGCCGCGTGTTTCTACGCAAATTCGCGTCGGGAGAACCGCCGCCGTTGCGAACGCGCTCGCCGTCGTAATCGCGCTCGTCGTCGTAATCGCGGTCGTCTCGGTAAGGAGGGAGACGATCGTCGTAATCGCGGACGGGACGATCGTAAGAATCGTATTCGTCGTAATCGTAAGTCGGATGACAAACAAAGGCGAAAACCGAAACCAAGGGCGCAAGAACGGCGGTCGCGACCGTCGCGATAATCACGGCGTAAGGCGAAACCATATCAAGCGGTTCCTCGAGCTGAAAGAGGAACTGCGAAAGGTACGCGATGAGAGAGCCCATCGCGCCCAGGACAAACGTCGTCCACGCCGAATGTTTATATCTCGTAAAGCGGTAAGGAAAGGTCCCGACGAGCCCCGCGAGGAAAAAGTAACCGCTCCAAAAAAAGACCTGCACGAGATAGAAACGAAACGTTTCCTCGTGAGGCCACGTCCAGTGAAGAATCGATTCCATATCGCTCCCGTCTCGCGTTCGACCGTGTTCTTACTGCAACTAGACGGCGCGTGAAAATAACGTAAGCCGCCTTCCAACGCCCATTTTACCAGAAAAGCTCGAGCGCGGCAAAACGTTTCGGCAAAGAAATCTTCCCTTTAGCAAGAAATAAAAACGGCTCGGTCTTCACACTTCGCGAAAACGGAGCCGTTTATCTGTTTTATCCGGATTTCCGACGACGTCGTCGTTCGAGGGGGCGCGTTGAATTCGCCTCGAGGTCGTCGCTATCGCCCGAAATACGCGCGAATCAATACTGGAGGTTCGCAGCGCGTTCGGCGTTGATCTTATTCATATGATCAACTTCCTGCTGATACTGGAATTCCGTTCCAGACGGATGATATTGGATATCGTCGTCCAGATAATAGGGGCTCGGCAACGTCTGCCCGTTACGCGTGACCTGGCACCCGACAAAAGGCGCGATCATCAGCGCGGAAAGAGCGAGAACGCCGAACAACACGCGTCCTTTGCTTTCGATCGATTTCATTTCAAATCCTTTACGTCATGACATTGAGACGTTGCGCGCAGACTCATGATTCCAGAACGTCTTTGCCACGCCCGTTCTTGGGGAACGCCGGGCTTCGTTCGACAGACGCATTTGTCTTGCGCGGCGAGCGTCTCGGGTATTTCCAATAGACGGCAAACGCCATCCTTAACGCAAGCCGACCGCGGGGATCGACTCTCGTCGCCCCTTCATCTGTTGCTTTATCGGAAATATCTTCGACGACTCTTCAATGAAAAAGCAAAAAGGATTCAAATCGCTGGGATCCAGACGCGCCGCCTTCGCGCGACGTCACGGCGCAATGTTGAGTTCAACGACGTCGCCGTCGTGGACGACGTAATCGATTTTCACGACCGTGCCGTCGTGAACGCCTTCGCCCCAAACGCGCGCGAATTTAAAGCGCGTCGCGTAATCTTTGTGAATCTGGTTGCAAAGGTCTTCGATCGTACCGCCGGTTCGGAGCGTAAAGGGCTTGTCCATATCGGGCTGCTTTTGCGTCGGCTGCTTCGTATAGACCCGAACGACGTTCATCGCCTCGTACATCGCGTCGCGAAGCTCCTCCGTCCCCGTTCCGTCGACGGTCGAAATGCAAAATTCTTTGAAAGGATGTTTGCAATACTCGTGGAAAAGCTCCATCGCGTCGGCGAAATCGGGCGAATCGGCGTGCGTCGCGACGAGAAACGTCTTCGTGTAGGAGAGTCCGACGTCGTCTTCGTCGAGCCCCGACTCGGCGGCGAGACGCGTCTTCGTATTCTGCAAGCGGTCCAAGACGTCCTGACATTGCTGGATTCCCTCGTCCGACGTCGGGTCGACGACGAGCAAAACGAGCTCCGCGCCGCGAATGTAACCGTAGAGATACGATTCGAAAAACTCCGTCGTAATCGGCGGCGTGTCGATCATCTGGAAAAAGACGTCCTTCCACGGCGTCATCCCCGGCATAGCGGTCTGAGTCGTAAAAGGATAGGGCGCGACTTCCGGCTTCGCCTTCGTATAGAACGCGAGCATCTGGCTCTTGCCCGCGTTTGGTCCTCCGATAATCACGCACGTTCCCGCGCCCTGACGAGGAATCTTAACCGATTTGCCGACTTTTTTGCTCGCGCCTTTCGCCGCCTCGATTTCCTTCTTCGTCTCGGCGATCTTCGTCTTGAGCATGACCTGCATCTTTTCGCTCGCCTTGTGCTTCGGAATCTCGGCGAACATGACCTGCAGCCATTTCAATTCCTCTTCCGGCGTTTGCGAACGTCGATATTCTTCTTCCGCTTTCAAATATTGGGGGGTCAGATTTGCTGCCATTCTTCAGTCTTCTTTATCTGGGCGTATGAGAACCTGTATTCAGAATCTTTTGAGTAAAGCGTTCATGTGTGAAACGATGAACACATTTTCCGCATGTTTGGTTCTGATTTTAAAATATTTCGAAAGTCAACGCTAGTGGTTCGCCCACGAGAATGTTCGCTCGACTTTCCATCGTTTTGACAATATTACGTGAACTCAGGTCTGATTCGTATAGACGTCCCGACTCCAAGTCCAAGATTTGTCAAACGCGTCCGGCGCGTTTAGCGAATAGCTCTTCAACGCGCTAAATACGCGTGTTCGACCATCGACGCCCCGGAAACGCAACGCGGTAATTGTTCCGATCCACAAATTCAGGACGATTGACGCCGTCCCTAAATGACGATAAGTCTGCGCATTCGAATTCCGCGTCCTTTACCAGTCGATATCCTCTCCTTCGGGAAAAGGTCCGCAAATATATTTGCTATGAACACAACCCAACTCCGACGACCAGAGTTTGCGAAAACCAAATCCCTTCAATTTTTTCTCGCGAACCCTCTCGACAAATCGATCTGTTACATAAATTTTCTCCGACTCTCGTAATAAAAAAATCGAAACGTCGCCAATTTTGTCTTCGAGAAAATAATGCCAATCGACGTTATAAGGTTCTTTTTTCTTATTGTCATAATATTTCACAACGGCTTTGTCTTTATCCAAGGCGTCAAGACAGGTCATGGGATGAAAAAGGACGAAGTCGGAATCTTCTTTGTAGTAAACAGGCAAGAACTCTCCGTTCGGTTCAAGAAGATCGCGCAACGCGTCGGCCCCGCTGCTCGATAAGATCAGAAAGGGATTGGCGTACGCAAGATCGGCTTTCTTTTTGTTTTTATAGACGGATTCCACTTCAAAATCGTCCGGCCAATAGCGTTTAGCAGAAACTCCCGGGTTTTGGGCGGCTTTGCAGTCAATGTCAAAATACTTATTCAAGGGGGCAAGACGAAAATATTTTACATTCTCTTTGGGAGTGTGCGCGCAGTGCAAATTGTAAACCATCATCGTGATCATGTCCTTTTTCTTATCTCAAATCATTTTCGCAAAGTATTATTTCACGACAAGGCGTCCAACTTCATTTTACATTTCACATATTCTCGTATATAAACCTTCTTTGTTTTTAGAAATCAATAACTTTAACCCCTGTTTAAATAGTAATATAACGCTACTAAGAAAAGAGAGATCTTTTTCGGTATGAAT
>CAMZHY010000006.1 GCA_947307005.1 uncultured Planctomycetaceae bacterium | reverse complement strand
CGATTCCTTGCTCGATTCCTTCTTCCCTAGCCGCGTCGGCGATTCTCCTAACCCATTCTTCATATGCGCTAGCCATAATTGCCTGTCCTTTCCGAGTTCTTTTGAAATATCGCACCACGTCCGCAAGCGGTTCATAATGCATCGTGTCCGGGTCTGGGTTGCAGAGGTCGGACATGAGTTTACCGAGCTCTGTTTCAAGATTCCGAGAAGACGCGTTTACGTAAATGATACAAGAACCGTCGTCAAAGAGCTTATTCTTCATCTCCTTGATACGTCTGTCTATGTGATAAATCGGCGCGCCGCCCCCGAGCACGTCGTTTTCCGTGATGAAAATCACGCGCGACTCCGTAAGTTCGCTGAACGGGACGCCGTGTCCTAGCGATTTTGAATCGATTACGCTCGCATGATAACGCGCCCTGCGGAAGTCTGCGCCCGCGTTGCTACGTTGTATTTCTATGTCGTATATCTTTCCCGAACTATCTGTCGCCGTAATATCGAATTCAACGTCGCGACCTGTTAGGCTCTTCACAACCTCTTGCGTCTGCATATTCGTTACGACAAGATCCGGTTTGTTCATAATGATCCGCAACATCAACTGAACGCATTCGATATTGTCCCTCAGGCAGACGTTCATGAAACGGTCGTCTATGAGACGCAGTTCTTCAATCAGTTTACTCGACTCGCTTCGACGCTTCTTTGCACACATTGGTTTCTCCACACGCTTTGATATTCGCCGCGCGCCGTATACTACCCCTAAATTATATACAAAACGGCGCCGCGTTTCAATTTCTTCCATCGAGAAATATCAATTTTAAACGACGACGCGTCAACTCTCTGCGGTAAAGAAAGAACGCCGCAAAAAACAGCCCGGCGTCCTTTTATCGGGACGCCGGGCTTGGGCGATCGCGTTATCTAGCGGCTCGCGGTTAGCGCGCGAGGAGAAGATTCTCAGAGCTTGCCATTCGCGGCTGCTTCGCGGTTGGCGGCTTTCGCGTCTTCTTCGGTCGCTTCCGGGATGCCGGAATCGTCGGACCCGGCGGAAATCTCAACCGCTTCTTCGGTCTCGGGCGCGACGAGCCCAGACTCGTAAGGAATCTCGACAAATTCAGCTTCGTTTCGGATCAAATTGACGACCTTGCGTTCGATGATCTGATTGCGAACGACGTCGGTCGCGCCTTCGTTTTCGATTCTTTTGGCGACGCGACGCGGGCTTTCGCCGGTCTGCGACGCGATGAGCGCGTACTCAACCTGGTAATCGCGTTCTTCGTCGACGACGCCTTCGCTTTCGGCGATCGCTTCGAAGACAAAGTGCTGCTTAAGCGCCTGCGAGGTGGTCTCGCGAGCGTTGCGGCTCAGGATGTTCCTCTGACGAACAATCTGCTCGTCGGAGAATCCGGCGCGACGGAGTTCGAGAATCGCGCGGATATACTCGCGATCTTCTTGTTCCTTGAGAAGTTTCGGAGGAAGTTCCCAGTTGGCGTTCGCCGTCAACGCCTCGCAAATCTGCGAACGTTCGAGCTGATACTGCTCATACTCGAGCTGACGAACGAGCTCGCCGTGAATCGCGTCGCGGAAGTCGCCGATATTCTCGAAACCGCCCGCTTCCTTGAGGAACTCGTCGTCGAGTTCGGGGACGACCGCAACGAGAACTTCGAGGATCTCAAACTTTGCGTCGACTTCTTTTCCGCGGAGTTCTTCGCTAAGAATGTCTTTAGAAAGAACGACCTTTTTGACGCGGACGTCGCCGGGAACGGCGCCTTCCATAAACTTGTCAAATTCTTTGATTTCGCAGTCGGTAAAGCTCAGAGTCGGACGAATACGGATCGTTTCCGTCTTCGTCGGGGAGAAAGGCTTGTCATCGATTTCAAAGGTCAACTTCGTGCGAATGAAGTCGCCGAGCGCCGCGGGACCGTCTTTCGTCTCGAGAGAACCGCGAGAAGCGCGGAATCGATCAACCGCCGCGTCGATCTCTTTCGGAGTGAACTCGTGCGCGTATCTGCTGAGTTTGAGCCCCTTCCAGTTCGGGATATCGAACGACGGACGAACTTCAATGTCGTACTCGTAAACGAAAGGACCTTCATCCGGAAGAACGAGCGCTTCGACGTTGAGATCGGGTTCGCTAATCGGCACCAGGTTGAGATCAACGTTCGACTGAGAAATCGAATCCAAAATCAACGCGCCCTTGACGCGCTCTTTGATCTCTTTATTGAAACGCTTCGCGACGAGCTTGCGCGGCGCTTTTCCAGGACGGAAACCGGGAAACGACTGCGTTTTCCAAAGTTCGTCGATTTCGCGATTGACGTAAAAATCAACGTCTTCGCGGGAGACACTAACCGTAAGATGACGGCCGCACGAACCGGTTTCTCTGACGTCGACGTCGAGAGTTAGTTTGCGAGGTTCAGTATTTTCGGTATTTTCGAGTTCTTCGTTAGCCATGTTTTAACGATCCTAAACTTTTTGGGGAGCCGCGCAAAAGAGGTCGCCTTCGCGCGCTCCTATGAGAAGCGGCTGCGAAACGACGTCCGAAACAAGTTTGAAATTCGCGCCCAACGGACGCGATTCCCTCTCAAAGGACGCCGACGCGTATGAATTCCGACGTTCAGGGCGTCGACTCGACGATCCGACGTTTCACAGAGAGCCTTCGATATCGTTAAAAATAAAAAAGACTCGGAAACAACGGACGTTTTCCAGTCTTCGACGCGGCGTTAGAAACGAACCCAGCAGCGGGCGCAAAAAAAGGCGCGCCCGAAAAACACAGGCGCGCCCTATATAAAAGAGACTATGCCAAATGTTCGGAACAAGCTGCTTCCAACGAAACCCATGTCCAAAACAGGAGAACCCCTTAAGAGCGGGCGAAGGGGTTCGAACCCTCGACAACGACATTGGCAACGTCGTGCTCTGCCAACTGAGCTACGCCCGCAAAATCACCGCAGAGACCGCAAACGCCCTGCGAAACGCCAAGACAAAGTTCAAACTTCGTCTTGAAAGAGCGGGCGAAGGGGTTCGAACCCTCGACAACGACATTGGCAACGTCGTGCTCTGCCAACTGAGCTACGCCCGCAAAACTCGCGCGTCAGAGGCGTTTCAAGCCCCAAATAACGCAAGACGCCGCGATTATATCAAATCTTTCGCGCCGCGCAAGGGGTATTCCCAAAAATCAGCGTCTTCTAGGCGCGTCGAAGTCGCGACGCTTTCATGAAGTCGCGTCATTTTTGGAAAAAAACGGTCGATCCGCGCCGCGCTTCTTGATTCTTACTCGCCGCCCCGTTATATTTAAACTCGCGCGCTTCGACTCGTTTTCCGTCTGTCGACGGAGTCGTCGCGTTGCGCCGCGCCCGCGTCCTCACAGCTAGGAATCCCAAATGGAAGTTCTACTCACCGTTTACAGCGACGAAAAAGAATACTTCTCGCGCGAAGTTTCGCTCCCATGCGTTATTGGGCGCGGAAAACAGTGCGACGTTAAGATCGAACATCCGCTTGTCAGTCGTCGCCACTGCGAAATCTACGAAGAGGACGGCGTCGTCATGGCGCGAGACCTTGGATCGCTTAACGGCACCTTCTTTCGAGGCGCGCGCATTGGACGCGGCGTCGCGATCCCCAGCGGATCATGCATCTCAATCGGACGACTCGCGCTACGCATTGGAAAGGAAACCGAGACTTCCGAAACGACGGCGCCGGAAGACGACGTCGAACTTCTCGACGACCTCATTTCCGACAGGTCAAAAGAAGATCAAAGCGGCGACACGGGCTCCAGCGTCATCGACCTCGACGCTTATCTCAGCGGCTCTTGATCCGACGGCGCGCGCGCGTCCCTTCGCGTCCCGAGTCAAGACCGTCTAAAGAAATCAAATCAACGCGCGTTCCGAACTCAACGTCAACTGCCCGTCGTCACGCGACGGACGTTCTGGACGATTCCATTTTTTCCGGAGAAATTATCGACATGACAGGATTCTTTGAAAACGCGCTCCGCGTCTTCGTCGGTCTCGTCGCCCTCGCCGCGACGTCCGCGACGACTTTTGCGCAGACGGAAAAGCCGACGCTCCCCGACCGGCTCAATCCCGAAGTTCTCGGCATTAACAATCTGCCGCCGCGTTCAATCTTCGCAGCGACCGCGTATAAGCGTCATTCCCTCGACGGAGAATGGAAATTTCAACTCGTCCCGACCCCGAACGACGTTCCCTTCAACTTTGAAGCCGAAGATTTCGCCGACGTCGATTGGGACTCCATTCCCGTCCCCTCCAACTTCCAGACTCAAGGATACGGCTACCCCGTCTACACGAACGTCCCCTACCCCTGGCCCGGTCCTTGGAACCCGCCCTTCATTCCCGACAAAGACAACTGGACCGGTCTCTATCGCCGCGAGTTTACCGTCGCGCCCGAAGACGTCGCCAAAGACAAAAAGATCGTCCTCCACTTCGACGGAGTCGAATCCTGCTACTACGTCTACGTAAACGGCGAGGAAATCGGCATGGGGAAGGACGCGCGCACCTTCGTCGAATTCGACGTCACGAAGGCGGTGCGACCGGGTAAAAACATCATCGCCGTCAAAGTCTACCGTCGTTCCGACGGCTCCTACCTCGAAGACCAAGACTTCTTCCGACTGAGCGGCATTTTCCGTTCCGTGTACTACTACGTCCAGCCCGCCGTCGCCGTCGTCGACACGAAAGTCGTCACGGAATTCAAAGACGACGCGCTGACCGACGCCGTTTTCCATTACGAAGTCGCGCTCCAGAACAACACGCGCGTCGCGCAGGAAGGTTCGATCGTCGTCTCAATCAACGCGCTCAACCCGACGAACGCCAATCTCCGCAAAGACGTCGGCGGCGCCGCGCCCAACGAGGGCGTCAGCGACGACTTCAAACTCGAACCGAAGGAAACGAAAACGTTCGCGTTCGACCTGCCCGTCAAATCCCCGTTCCTGTGGTCCGCCGAGACTCCGTGGCTCTACCCCGCGAGACTTACCGTCTACGACGCCGACTTCAACAAGACGCTCGACGCGCCCTTCAAGGTCGGGTTCCGCAAAATTGAAATCAAAGACGGCGAGCTTCTCGTCAACAACCAGCCCGTCTTCTTCAAGGGCGTCGACCGTCACGAGCACCATCCTTTCGCCGGTCATACGATTACCAAAGAGAGCATGCTCGAAGATATTACGCTCATGAAGAAGCTCAATATCAACGCGGTTCGAACGTGCCACTATCCCGACGACCCGACGTGGTACGACCTTTGCGACGAGTACGGAATCTATCTCGTCGACGAGGCGAACATCGAGTCTCACGGCATGGGCTACGGCAGAGAGTCGCTGGCGAACCCGCCCGAGTGGATGGCCGCGACGGTCAGTAGAACGCAGCGCATGGCGTATCGCGACCGCAACCATCCGTCCGTGATCGTCTGGTCGCTCGGCAACGAAGCGGGCAACGGTCCCAACTTCATGGCGAGCTACGACTGGCTCAAGGAGTTCGATCCGACGCGCCCCGTTCAGTATGAACGCGCCGAAATGGATCGCAACACGGATATTTACTGCCCGATGTACGCGTCTGTCGACGGAATCGTCAACTTCGCGAAAAACGAAGCGAAGAAGCCCGAAGGCAAGCGCCCGCTCATCCAGTGCGAGTACGCGCACGCAATGGGGAACAGCACGGGCAACTTCACGCTTTATTGGGACGCGATCCGCAAATATAAGGGGTTGCAAGGCGGTTTTATCTGGGACTGGGTCGACCAGGGGCTCGCGATGCGCGTTCCCAAACAGAAAGTCGCCGACGTTTCGTCGAACCAATACCCAATAACGGTCGCGGGCGTCATCGGCTCGAAAGACGAAATCGGACAGATCTTCACCGGTTGCAAGACGTCGCCCGCCAAGAGCCGCCTCGGACTTAAAGGCTACGCGATCGTCGGCGGCGGGCAAGACGCCGATTCTACCGGCGTCGGCGCGAATTATCCAAGCTACGCCAAGAAGATTGAAAAGCTCAATTTCACCGGCAAACAGCCCTTTACGCTCGAAGCGTACGTTTGCCCGTACAGCGACGCCCAAGGTCCCTTCATCGGCAAATCCGACTACCAATTCGCGCTCAAGCAGAAGGACGGCGGTCCGGAGTTCTACGTCAACGACGGTTCGAGGTGGGTGAGCGTTAGCGCGAAGATTGAAAACTGGCGCATGAACTGGCACGACGTCGCGGGCGTCTTCACCGGCGACGAACTGATTCTCTACGTCGACGGCCAGGAGAAGGGGCGCGTCGAGTGCCCCGGCGAGATCGCCGAATCGCCCTACCCGCTTGAAATCGGACGCAACTCCTTCCATACGGATCGCGTCGTCGGCGCCCTTGTCGGCGCGGTTCGCGCTTACGACAGAGCGTTGACGCCGGAGGAGATCGCCCAGAACTTCTACGAGCGCGAAACTCGCGACGGCCTGCAGCTCTTCGTCGATTTTGACAAGGCGAATATTGAGAAAACCGACGAAGTCTATTACGGCTACGGCGGCAATTTCGGGCCGGTCGACGTCCCGAGCGATCAGAACTTCTGCATGAACGGACTCGTTTCAGCCGACCGTAAATTCCATCCGGGCTGCCAAGAGGTGAAGCATTCGTACGCGAACGTCTTTATCAAGGCGGACGAATCGGATTCGACGGGCGCCAAGTATCTCGTTTCCAACGACAATTTCTTCCGCAGTCTCTCGAACGTCAAGATTCGCGCGACGCTCCTTGAAAACGGCGTCGCGACGGTCGAAAAGACGTTCGTTCCCGGCGTCGATTTCGACGATCCGGCGCCGCGCCAAACGACGACGCTGACGCTCGGCGACGAGTTCGTTAAAATCGAGCCGAAGCCGAATACGGAATACGTCGTCAACTTCGACGTTGTTCTCGCCGGCGAAGAGGCGCTCCTCGAACCGGGCGACGTCGTTCAAACGGAGCAACGTCGGCTACCGATCTACGTCGCCGGCGAAGACGAGTTCGTTCCGGCCGCGCCGGAAAAGGGCGCCGAGATCGCCGCCGCGATTCTCGATAAAGTTCAGCTCGACTTCTGGCGCGCTCCGATCGACAACGACCGCGGCGCGAATATGAGCCAGCGTCTCGGCGCTTGGCGCAACGCCGCGTATCAGATTCAGTGGGAACCGCTCAATGAATTGGAACCGGGCGTTTTTGAACGCGTCGGCAAATTTGCGTCGATTGACGCGAAGATCGCCGAAAAGGTCTCCCTCGGCGAGAACGGCGCGTATAAACTCGCTTTCTCGCTCGAAAAGGGCGAACGCGTCCCAGATCTCCCGCGCTTTGGCGCGAGCTTCCTCGTCGACGCGGAATCGCAGGTTCGATATTACGGACGCGGTCCAGAGGAAAACTACTGGGACCGTAAAGACGGTTCGCCGATCGGCGTTTACGAGACGACGCCCGACGAGACGTTCGTCGCCTATTCCGAGCCGGGCGAATACGGCGCGCGCAGCGATTGCCGCTGGATCGAAGTCGTCGGCAAGGACGGCGCGAAACTTCGCGTGACCGCGCTCGACGCGAACGGAACGAAGACCGACGCGAACGGAACCGCGACGATCATGGCGTCGGTCAAACGCGCGCTCAATCGCGACCTTGAAGGCGTCGAGCACAATTGGCAGATTCCGCGCCGCGACTTCGCGGTTCTCAACGTCGATCTGCTCCAGCTTGGCGTCGGCGGCGACAACTCGTGGGGCGCGCAGCCTTATCCGCAGTTCCGACTCAACGACCGAAGCTACCGTTACGAAATCCTCGTTCAGGAGAGCAAGTAGTCGTTTCGACGTTCGTATTTAAATAAAATGACCGCGAACCGCGCGCTAACGCCGCGCGATTCGCGGTTTTCTCGTTCTTGAGCGGTCCCGATCAGTCTTGAGCGTCGTCCCGCTCTTCAGACGCGTCGCCAGCGCAATTCAGCTCCGCCTCTAACTCGCTAATGCGCCTAGCCGCCAACGCGAGACATTTGTCGACGATTTTTCTCCTCCTTTCCGCCGGGCTAACTTCTTCGTCAAAAAAAATGAAGCGAGACATACGCTCGGAGATTTCCTTAGGATTCAACTTTTGGAGATGCAATAAACGCTGCTTCATCGACTCCATTTCGCTCATGATGAAAGGACAGTCCTCCGGTCCTCGCTTTAATTTTAAACATTCGTCGTCGCATTCGTTGAGAAGACGACAGAAATTGCAAAATGGGAAATACGACGAAAGATACCCGCGGTAATTAAACCCTTCAAATTTCAACGAACGCGCGGACGCTCGCTGCGGCGCGTTCGTTTTTGCCGTCGTCTTTTCAACGGCGCCGTCTTGCGTTTTCGAAGACGACGCGTCCGTCTGAGATTCAGACGATTTTTGGCCGCTTGCGAGTCGACGGAGCTTGCAGATCGCCGCCGTCTCGATCTGCCGAGCGCGTTCGCTCGAGATTCCGTAAAAACGCCCGATCGCTTCCGACGAGCAACAACTTCCGTCGCCGCTGAAAGATCGAAACGCGACGATCTCGCGTTCCTGGGAACTCAACTGTTCGAGAAGAGGCGTCAAACGACAACTCAGTTTGAGGGTTAAACGCGCTACAGCGGGACACGATGAAACCGACTTGCAGCCCTGACCGCGACAACATTCTTGGTCGCAATCCCCGAGGAAATAATAACCGTAACAACAAAAACTACGAAACATAACGTCCCCTTTTTCAAGAATAACGCAATCCGCGACGGCTCGATTGCTTGAGTCGTCGTTCCCTGTCCTTCAAAAACGCGAATTTAACGCTTCGACTTGCGTAGCTCGGCGAAAAACTTGTCCCGCTAGTCGGGCTCAACGACGCCGGTCGCTTTTTTAACTTTGCGAATGGCTCTTGCTTCGATCGAGCGAATCCGTTCGCGGGTTACATTGAAGATATATCCGACTTCTTCCAACGAGTAGCAATGTCCGTCGCCAAGACCGTAACGAAGATTAATAACTTCGCGTTCGTGATAACCCAATTTTTCGAGATACGGTTTCAGACGGCGAATCGTCTCGTCGATCGGAACCGTTGCGACGGGACAAACGCTTCTCTCGCACTCTTCGCAAACGTACTCATCGCGACAATCGCCTAGCATATTGTGAAGTTGACAAAAAGCATCGCTTTGCATAAATAGAACCCTTTCATTCAAGACAACGCGATTGTCAGTCAAAAAGACGCGACTCTTCGCTAGAAATTCACGTTTTTGACTCTTCCCCCGCGTTCGCCATGTCGCTTCAATTCGTCTCTCGTTATTTCAAATTTCAGACGGCTTCAGTTTCGAACTGGCAGACCGCGTCCTCTTTTCGAGTTTTCTCTACAGGACAAGCGACCCTCTCGGAATTTTCTCGAGGATCGCCCGTGTATTCATAACCGCAATCCAAACAGACGACGCCGCGCGGCGCGACCAATCGAACCGCCGCGCTTCAATTCATAAAAACGTCGCGCCTCTAGAAGGGCGGAAAGATCAGTCCAAAAAGCCGATCAGAGATCGACTGGAAGACGGTTGGCACAGCTTGTCGATCCCTTTTTTTTCAACTTGTCGGACTCGTTCGCGCGAGACGTTGAGTTTATGCCCCAGTTCTTTCAGCGTGCGACGTTCCTTGCCGTCAAGACCGTTTCGCTCCTCGAGAATCATTCGCTCTCGCGGGGATAATTTATTGAGTTCCTCGGAAAGACGGTTGCGAAGTTCCTCGCTCTGCGCGGCGTCCGAGGGATCGACGGCTCTTTGGTCGGCGATCTGATTGACCAATGTTTCGGAGTCGTCGTCGCCGACGAACTGGTCAAGACTGACCGGAGTCTGCGTCGCCTGTCGAAGTTTAAGCGCTTTTTCGGTCGTCGTTTGAAGCAACTCGGCCTCTTCGTCAAGCGTCGGCTCCCTCCCGGTAATCCGTTCGAACTCACGCTTTGCGGCGCGGAGCCTCCGGGCGCTGTTCGTCGGAAATTTGATAGGGTTGTCATTTTTGATCGCCTGCCTAATCGATTGTTTAATCTGCCAAGTCGCAAACGTAGAGAATTTGCAACCGCGGCGGTAATCGAACCTATCGATCGCAATCATAAGCCCGATGTTCCCCTCTTGGATCACATCCAAGAAGGAAAGCCCGCAATTGCGGTATTCCTTCGCAATAGAAACGACCAGTCGAAGGTTGCTATTGGCAAACATTTTCCTCGCGTCGAGGTATTCAGCGTTGATTCTTCGCGCTTCCGCAACGCGGTTGCGAAGACTCGTCGGAGTCTCCTGCGTCGTCTTTAGGATTCGACGTCGTTCGACGATCAAGCGGCGGCGCTCGCTTGTGGAAATCCCGGTCTTCTCGATTTGCGTCTGGAGCTCGTCAAGCTTTTCACAGAAGTCTTCGAGGGTCGAGAGCGCCTTTTCGAAGCGAAGGACGCCGGCTCCAATGTCTTCGACAAGGCGAACGGCGCGCCGACGTCGGCGCGCGAGGTCGTCCCAAGCCTTTTTACGTTTCCCGGGCGGTTGCGATTTGCTCGTCGCAATCCGATAATCGCTCGCGTTGCGTTCCTGGATTTTTTCGAGGGTCGCAATGTTCGCCGCCGTTCGGGCAATTCGCGCCTTACGCTCCTCTTTTGTCTCTACTTTGTTTTTTTTCATCTTTTTCCACCATCCGGAAAACTCGTTCGCTCCGTCGCCGTCGCGGATCGAGTCGGAATCGTCGTCGGGACTCCGGGTGGAATTGATCTCTTTATCGTTCGTGCCGCGGATACTGTTCGTCACGCGCAAAAGAACAAAGTCGCAACTCAAAAGCAACTCGCTGAGTTTCCGTCTCGTCCAATCGATCCGGCGCGCGCATTCAAACTCTTGCTCGCGCGTCATCAGGGGGAAGGCGCTCGCCTGATCAAGGTAAAGACTCAGGTATTCGTCCCAATCGCCATTCGGACGGCGCTGAGCGCTAACTTTCTTTTTCATCGTAGATACTCCTCGGTTCAAGAAAGTTCGCGGCGATCGATTTTCAAATCGCCTCTTTTAAATCAAGATAATGCGTTCACTAAGAATAATTTACTTCTCGACTAGGCAGCCTCCTCGAAAGTCGTCTAACGCAGACGCCGTCCTCCTTACGCGCGAAGTCGAAGATAACCCGAACCGCCTCTCACGCAAACAGCGCCGCTTCTTCCCTTTGAGGTTTTTCGAACGCGAAAGTTTCATCAATCGCGTCTCTTTTTGTTAAAACAACGGTCAAATTCATCGTTTCTCCGACCGAATATTTTATCCAGTAGAGACTTACGATATGTTTATTCCTTGAAATTTTCTTGAATAAAAACCTCTCTATTTCCTGTTTCGTCAATGCGAACGAGCGCTAGCCGCCGAAAGCGCGCTAAAAGGATTTGCCAATGAGTCGTCAAGAGACGTCGCCATTCCCAAAAGAAGCCTTGTTGATAAGCGTAAAGACGGAATGGCGGAAAGTCGCGGCCGCGACGGTTCGATTATCTAAACCGTCGCTTCAACCGAACGTTAATAGTTAAACTCGTTAAAACAAAGCGGAGTCTATAATTTTAAATAACCTAAGGAAAATTCTTCGAACAAGACGACCGCGACGGTCCGATTATTCGAACCGTCGCCTCAACTATCCAGACGCCGGCGTCTCCTCGCTTCGGCGACGCCGCGCTCAGTCCAAGAACCCGACGAGCTCTTGGCTGCGACTCGGTTGCTGGAGTTTACGCACCGCCTTCGCCTCGATCTGGCGAATACGCTCGCGCGTGACCTTGAAGATGTGTCCAACTTCCTCCAGCGTGTAGCAGTATCCGTCGCCGAGACCGTAGCGGAGCTTGATGATCTCGCGCTCGCGGTAGCTCAGCGTCTTGAGGACCTTGTGCAACCGACGGCGCAGGTTCTCGTTCTGAGCCAAGTCCGAAGGATTGCCGGAACTCTCGTCCGGGAGCAGATCGCCGAAATGACTGTCGTCGCTGTTGCCGACGGGACGATCAAGGCTGATGGGGAACCGCGTCATCTGGAGGATTCTCCGCGCCTCCGCCACCGACGTGGCGGCGGCTTCCGCCGTTTCTTCAAGAGTGGGCTCGCGACCGTTCTTTTGCGTGAGTTCGCGCGTCACGGTGCGGAACTTCGACATCGTTTCGACCATGTGCACCGGGATGCGGATAACGCGGCTCTGGTCCGCGACGGCGCGCGTGATCGCCTGACGAATCCACCACGTCGCGTATGTGCAGAACTTAAAACCGCGACGATATTCGAACTTGTCGACGGCGCGCATCAGCCCGGCGTTCCCTTCTTGAATCAAATCCAAGAAGGAAAGCCCGCGATTGCGGTATTTCTTCGCAATAGAAACGACCAATCGGAGATTGCCCTCGGAAAGCCCCTTCTTCGCGTTCTGGTATTCTACGTAAATTCTACGCGCTTCCGCCACGCGATTGCGGAGACTCGTCGCCGTTTCCTGCGTCATCATCAGAATATGACGGCGCTCCAAAATCCAATCGTTCCGAGCGCTGGCGGGGCCGCCCGACTCGCGATGGCGCCTAACGTAGCTCTGAAGCTCGTCGACGCGCTTGCTGTAGCTCTCGAGAGTCGCAAGCATGTTCTCGATCCGCTGATTGCGCGCGCCCAACTCTTCAACGAGTCGAACGGCGCGGCGACGACGGTACGCGAGCGCGTCCCAAGCCTTTTTGCGAACCTCGGGCGGCTGCGATTTGCTCATGGCGATACTGTAGTCGCGCGCGTTTCGATCCCGGAGACGCTTGAGCGTCAGCAGGTTCGCCTTCGTGCGACGCAGTCGGGCTTCTCGCTGCGCCTTCGTTTCCTTGTTTTCCTTCTTTCCCTCTTTTTCCTTATCGCTTCTTCCGTCGCCCCCGTCGACGTCTCCCTGATCGTCGCGAACCGCGTCCGCAACTTCTTCCGTTGGAGCGTCGTTTTTCGAATTCGGCAGTTCCTTCTCGTAGGCGCGTTGCAACGAGTGAATCGCCCTTAGAAGGACGTAGTCGCATTCCAAAAGTTTCGCGCGAAACTTGAGACGCGACAATTCAATCTGCCGCGCGAACGAGATCTCTTGACTGCGCGTAAGCAAGGGGATATTGCCCATCTCCGTAAGGTACTGACGAACAGGGTCGTCTGTGCCCTGATCGTCGTCAGAGGAGCTGGAATACGCCAGCTGACCGTCGTTCGCGTCCGAATCGTCGTCGAATTCTTGAGAACCGTCGGCGACAACGCCAAAATCGGCGTCCGAATCGTCGTCCTGTTCGAAGTCACCCTTCAAGTAGGACGACGCGTCCTCGACATACTGATTCATCGAATCGTCGTTTTCGTCGTAAGCGTCTTCGTCGTACAAAACTAAGCTCCTGATTAATGCAAGACCGAACGGCGCGCGAAACGGTCGATCGTCCAGGGACGAGTCGACGCGCGTTTGCGGTCAAATACTCCGGTCGCGGGGCGTGTAAATCTTCTACTAAATCGACGAAATCGCCCGGCGATCTGGCGAAAAACGCCCGATTCGCGACCTTCATTTGCCTCTTTTCGAAAATCCGCCCGACAGAATCGAACTGCGACAAACTTTCAACACAAGCGGCAAACCGCAAAATATTCGCGCATTTTACCCAACCGTTTAATTAAAAAGGGTCGAGTTTCCAAAACGCCTGTAAACGTCGCTCCCCGACTGGGGCGCGGCTCTTGCGCGGAGGGGGCCGAAAGAACGCCGCAAACTCAAAGAGGTCTTTGAGTCCAACGCTATTTCAAATCGTACCGCTCTCTATAATACGCTAATTCCGCGCCATCCTGTCAAGAATTGACGTCATAATCTCAAAAAAAATGGAAAAAAATAGTCCTTTTGTCGATTTTATCGGCGAAGGGGTCAAACGCTCCGCCGATTTGACCGTCTTGATTCCATACTTTTGTTCAACGATTTCATCTCGGAATTCTTCCATGAAGCGTCGGACGCTACGCGATTTCGTCGACCGCCCGACCATGGACAAAACTAGGCTGGCGGACGTCGAAATCCGCCGTAAATGGGATTTTTCTAGGAAAGAACAGAACTCCGCCCCCGCTTGCGGAAGGGGACGATATCCGTCTAAGAGTCAAACATAGGGAAATAATCTCTCGAAAACGCGGAATCTCCGCCGATACAGGGGCCGACCGGTCGATCGCGAAAGCCTCCTACATTTCGCGCAAACCACGCCCAGTTTGATGAAATGTATCACATTTGAGTTCATTTGTCAATGAAATTTTCTTGTCAAACCCAATAATTCCTAAATATCTAATTTTTTTTCTGCGCCGCCCTTCCGACGCGACGAAAACCGCCGTCGTCAATCTCTCCTATCGCGGCGCGCCAATCGAAACAAGGGGCGAATTCGTCGCTCCCCGTCGGTCGTTTTCTTTCAGAGTTAAAAAATGAGTCGAGGAACGCCCTTCTTTTACTTTACCGACGCGAACGCAGGCGCTATAATAATGGAGAGGTCGGCGCGAGGCGCTGGAACGTCCTCGCAGGTCGCGACTCTAACAAGAATCGGCGACTTTGTGCAAACACGCTAAAAAAACGCGCGCAGTCGTCCGGAATTTGCCGCCCGTCAAAACGAACTTTTCCGCGGCAAAACAAAAATCGCGCGAACGATGAAAGAGGAGAAAAATGGGTTTGCGTTATCAATTGCCCTGTGAAAAGTGCGGTCGCGTTCATCCCGTTGAAACGGGGCAGGCGGGCGGCGTGATCTTCTGCGATTGCGGCGTAAAGATTCGCATTCCCACAATGCTTAAAATTAAACGTCTTCAACCTTGGGATGAAGCCGAAACTCCCGAGAAGAATCCGGACGACGCGAACTCGAACAATTCTCAGAAACCGACCGTCTCTGAAACGGTCGCCCCTGATCGACCTTCGACGGACGCCGCGACGTCCGCGCCCGAGAAACCGCAGGAGAACGGAAAGCGAAGACCGCGTCTTTCCGCCAAGCGTCGCGGACTCTTTATCGTCGCTTCGGCGTTCTTCGTCGTCAGTATGTTCTTCGCTTGCGGCGCGATCAAAACGCCGCCGCCGCTCGCCGTTTTTTACAAGCATATCGACTACAAGCTCAACGACGGACGCAGAGTTCGGCGCGACACGACGCCTGTCACAAGAGAAGACTTTGATTTTTACTTCTTCACCGATTACAGCGATCCCAACAAACGCGTCTATCTCGTTGACGACGAACTCATCGACCGTATGAATCCGTTCGTTTGCGTTAAATATTTCGAAAACGTGAGACAGCTTGAAATGAGCGACAACTTTTACGACAACTACGAGGCCGTCAAAACGAAACGTCTTCTGTATCTTGTCGGGTTTGGTTTATTGGCGCTCGTTTCTTTTTGCGTCGCCATGTACGCGCTCTTCGCTAAAGAGTCGCAAAAACAAGTCGGAACGATGCGCGGTTCCGATTGGCGCTAGCCTTCTTCCTCTATTTCGACAGGAGATCATCCATGACAGCGCGCGGCGCTCAATCGACAAAGTCGACGTCCTCCCGGTCAAACGCTAAGAAACGCTCGACCGCCTCGACCTCAAAATCATCCGTAAAGAAAACGCAAACGCCTCCGCCCCGTCGACGAGACGACGAAGGCGAAGTAAAAAAGAGGGGCGTGGGACGCCCCAAAGGCTCGGGCAAATACGGCGAGCCGACAAAGGCGGTGCGACTCCCCGTCTCGCTGGTCGGTCAACTCGAATCATTCGTCGGACGCCGCGGCTTCGTTTTTCCTCTCTATTCCAACCAGATTCAGGCGGGCTTTCCGTCCCCCGCGGAGGACGACGTTCCCTTTGAACCGTACGATCTCGGCGCGAAGCTCATACCGAATCCGGCGTCGACTTTTTTCATTCGCGTGACGGGCGAATCGATGCGCGACGCGGGAATCTTCCCCGACGACGTTCTGAGCGTCGACCGCTGTCTTGAAGCGCACAGCGGCGACGTCGTCGTCGCGGCGATCATCGGCGAATTCACGGTAAAAAGACTCTATCGCACGGCGCGAAAGGTCGAACTTCGCCCTGAAAACGCGAAGTTCCGTCCCATCGTCGTTACCGACGACATGGACTTCATCATCTGGGGCGTCGTCAAGACGGTCATTCACAATCTCTAAACCCGCGCGAGGAAACGCTCCTGTTTTTTGACGAGCGTTTCCTCGACGTCCGTCGTCCTTGGAATGGCGTCCCACATATCCTCCGCAGTCCCAAACTCCCGGCGCGAAGCGACGCGTTGGCGCGTTTTTTTCGGGGGCGACTCCGACTCTTTTCACTCCGCGTTCGTCGCGCTAACGAAGTTCTTTTTCCAACACGAAACCACAGTCGGCGGTTCCTTCGAGCTTTGGCGACGACTCTGGCGCGCCTCGTCGGCGGCGACGTTTGACGCCCGGACGCGCGCCGCGTTGGAACCGTATCGAATCGCGCTCGACGGCGACTCGGCGACCGCGCTCGGCGCGCAAGACGAAACGACGCGGATTGAAACGCTTCTCTTCCTCCTTCAAACGTACGTCGCTCAGACGGTTCTCGCCGTCGTCGCCGTCGATTTCGCGCTCGACGACGACGCGCTCGACGAACTCTTCGCGCCCTTCCCTTACGCGTGGGGCGCGCCCGTCCGCCGCGCTCTTAACCTTAATCTCGACGCGCTCCAACCGCTCAAACTTCACGAGACGGCGCGAACGCGCGATCCCTTCGGCGCCGTCTACGAACGTTTCTTTTCCGCGCCGCTGCGTCGCGCGCTTGGGGAGTTCTACACGCCGCCCGCGCTCGCGGAATTTCTTTACGATCGCGCGCGCGCTCTGAAATACGGCGCGGAAGCGGACGCCGCGACGCCGACGGTTCTCGATCCAACGTGCGGCGCCGGCGTCTTTCTAACGACCGCGATTCGCCGCGCGCTCCGCGACGGTCGATCGCCCGCCGACGCGCTCGGTTCCGTCTACGGAAACGACCTGAACCCGCTCGCCGCGATCATCGCGCGCGCCAACCTCCTCTACGCGGCGCTCTCGCAACAAGACGCGTCCAGCCCGACGCGTCGCCGCGCCGAACTCGTCGCGCTCTTGCAAAAACGAAACGTCGCGCCCGACGCGCTCCTACCCGTCGACATGCTCGACGCCGTCTCTCTCGCCTCGCCGATTCCCGACTCAAACGACCGCTCCGAAATACGACGAGCGCGAAAGTTCGACCTTGCGCTCGGCAATCCGCCTTGGATCGCGTGGGACAAGCTCCCTCGGGAATACCGGGTTCAAACGTCGTCGAGATGGCGAGACTACGGACTCTTTACCCTTTCCGGGCGAGAAGCGCGGTTCGGGGGCGCGAAGAAAGAACTCGCCGGGCTGATCGCGACGATCTGCGTCGCGGAACGGCTCGTCGACGACGGGGTCGCCGCGTTCATTCTGCCGCGCAATCTTTTCCAGTCGTCGCGCGCGGGCGAAGGATTCCGGCGCTTCGGCGCGGACGCCCCTTGGCGCTTCGCGGCGCTGGAATTCGACGACTTTTCAGAACTCAAACTCTTCCCGCGCGTCGCGAGCAAACCGACGGCGCTCTTTGTCCGCGCGCGGGCGACGACGTGTTATCCGATCGTCGCCCGGCGGTGGAGTCTTGGCGTCGAAACGGTTTCGAACGACGCGTCCCCCGAATTAACTCGCGCCGCTCGCGCGTTCGGGGCGACCTTCGACGTTGGAACGGCCGCGCCGGCGTCCGCTCGATCGGGCGCGGCGTTCGCGCTGACCTTTCCGCGCGTTCCGTCCGCGACGCCGACAAACGCCGAAGATTCCGCGCGCCGCCGCGTCGACGCGCTTGTCGAAGAGCTTCTCGAAAGCGCCGAAGAAACCCCGGAAACGCCGCGATACCGCGCGCAACTTGGGGCGAACGCGGCGGGCGCCTGCGGCGTCTTCTGGTTCGAAGGAACGGCGGAATCGCGACTCGAACGGGACGAGTTCCGAAACCTCGCCGCATCGGGGCGCCGCAAAGTTCCGTCCGTTTCGATTCGCCTTGAAAAAGAACTCCTCCACCCGCTCGTCAGGTGGCGCGATTTAGACGAATTCCACGTCGCGCCGACGACCGTCCTCATGCTCGTCCCCCAAGACGCGCGGCGACGGCGCGGATACGACCTTGAAACGATGCGGTCGACGTATCCGTTGACGCTGGCGCACCTTGAACGTTTTGAAGACGTCCTTCGCGCGCGCGCCGCGTGCAAACGCTTCTGCCGAACCGCGCCGTACTGGTCCCTCTTCAACGTCGACGAATCGACCTTCGCGCCCTATAAGGTCGCGTGGCGCCGCATGGACTCCCAGCTCCGCGCGGCGGTCGTCGCGCCAACGAGCGACGGACGCCCCGTCCTCGTTCAAGAGACGCTCGCGTTCGTCCCCGTCGCAAACGCCGTCGAGGCGGACTATCTCGCCGCCGCGCTCAACTCGGCGCCCGCGCGACGCCGCGCCGCCGAACGCTTCGAACCGGGCTCGCAAAGTTTCGGTTCGCCCGGCGTCCTCGACGCGATTCCAATCCCGCGCTTCGCCCCAAAATCCCCGATTTGTCTAGAACTTGCGACGCTCGGAGCGAGGTTGCGTCGCGACGCCGCGGTTTCTCGAAGGGTATAAAATACTTTTGACGCAAAGACCCCGGAGCGGATAAGCGCCGAAGCCGAGGAATATATTGCCAAGCATCCCTATGGCGGCGATCCTTCGACAATCATATAGGCGACAAGCCCCCAAGCCTCCCTTTCATATGATACGAAACGCCTAGCGGAAAAGGCGCGCCTCTCCGCTAGGCGTTCGTCGTCTCATTTAGACGAAACCTCTTGGGGACTCAGCGTTTCGTCGCGTTCTCGTAAACGTCGAGAAGTCTGGAGAGGACGCGCTGGGTTTGGTCGTCTTCCTTTTCGCTCGCGTTGTATCGATCATACATCGCCTTAATCTCGGGCCCGCGCAGGAGCGAGCCGTTGTCGGCGAGTTGACGTTCGAACGCGTCGACCGCGCGGTTACGAACGTCGACGCCGAAGCGTTTGTCTCCGGCGAGATCGACGAGCGCCTGCTGGGCGTACGGAGTCTTGACCGTCGCGGCGAACTCGAGCCCTTCGTCGAAGAGCGCGGGCGAGGCGAGAAGTCTGCGGATCAGATCGTTGACGTCGTTAAGCTCATAGATCGCGGGACGCGTCTTAAGAAGCTGAAGAAGGGCGCGAGCGGCTGCGCGTCCCTGGACGAGTCTGTCTTCGACGGGAACGGGCGCGACGCCGGCGGCGTCGTTGAGTTTCTGGATCGCCCACGTCGCGGCGTCGAGTTCGCGGGGCGTCGGCAGAATCATAACGTTCTTTTCACGCCCGGCGAGGACGTTCGCGGCGCTCGCGTCTTCCTGCGCGTCGGCGCCGATTAGAAGGGGAACGTCGCCTGTTCGCGCGTCGCTGCGAAGCGCTTGAGCGAGAACGCCGACGTTCGGCTCGGAAACGGTCGAGGTCGCAAAGACAAGCTCGACGTCGGAACAACTTTGCGCCGCAAGAAGCGCCTCGCGCCCCGTCGTCGCGGGAATCACGCGATAGCCCGCGAAAAAGCGCGGCCAATTTGCGAGGCGACGGCAAGACGCGGCTCCGCGACGACGACGACGCGCTCGCCCGCGGACGACGCAAACCATTCCAGCCCCGCCGCGACCCGGCTCGAACCGGGATACGACTTCTCAGGATTCCAACGAACGATCGCGGCGAGCGCCTGATAGCGCAGTCGCCGATCGGGACAAGTCGCCGCGCGAACGATCGTCGACGGACCGCCGGCGCCGTAAACGAGGGATTCGTCGCCGCGATCCTGGAGGATGATCGCGGGGATGAGCGCGGCGGCGTACCGCTGCGTTTCAAGCGCGTAATTCATTCCGGAGACAAGATCAACCGCCGCAAGTTTCGGCAGCTCGGATTCGAAGGCGGCGACGCCCTGGCGCGCCGAGTCGAGTCCGACCTGATACGCGTGGCGTTCCCCAACGGCGGCGATCGCGAGATTCAACGCGCCGGACGGCGTCGCGAGCGCGTTTTCCCCGACGTAATAGGCGACGAGCGCCCAGCGCGCCGCTTCCGCGCGCGCGACGGACTCGACGGGAAGATCGACGCAGGTCAACGATTCGCCTTGCGCGTTCCAGTTCCAGACGTCGACGCGCCCGTCGACGACGCCGGGCAGAACCGTCTTTCGGCGATAGAAGCCCAGCGCTTTATCGTAGGCGAGCTTCGCGATTTCCGCCGCCGACGGGACGACGTCATACTGTTTCGCGAGCGCGTTCTCGAAGGACGTCTTCGCCGCGCCGTCAATGTCGAGATAATATCGCGCGGCGAGTTCCGGACCAACGCGAAGATCGGAGAATCCGGCGAGCGTCTCCACGACGTTCGGAAGCTGCTCTTCGGTCGCGTCGCGCACGCACGCGACGAGCGCGGAAACGGCCGCCGTTTCAAAGAAGGGCAGAAGTTCGGCGGCTGCGACGCGGTCTTCTTCAGAGCCGTTAATGAGATCGGTCACGAGGAGTTTAACCGCCGCAGGACCGCCTTTGCGCGCGTCGGTCACGCCTTGGGCGCGTTCGGAGACGGAGCCGCTCGCGGCGCGACGGAACGCGTCGCGGAGCGCGGCGTCCGATTCCCAATATTGACGCGCGGCGGCGAGAACCTTTTCATAAACTTCGCCGCCGACGGGCCCGATCGTCGGATTGCCGACGAAATAGATCGCGCGCCCCGAGCCGAGCGAATCGAGAATCTTCGCGCTCGCTTCCGGACTGGCGGCGGGCGCGTCGAGTCCCTTGGAGACGAGGAGCTTCGCGAAGGCGGGCCGTCCGACGCGAGCGACGCGAACGGCGGCGGCGAACCACTCGGCGTCGTTCGTCGGGGCGACGCGGAGTACGGAAAGTTCGGCGGCGTTCGCCGTCTCGTAGAAGTCGGCTTCCGTCTTGAGATCGTCGGGAACGTCTTCGGCGCGGGCGTATTTAGCGCGTTCGTCGGCGCGCGCCTGCTCTTCGGGGGTCAGTTCCTGCGCGGAATCGTCGGGATTCGTCGCGGTGGAAGCGGCGTTTGAGGGAAGCGTCGACGGCGCGAAAGGCGTTTCTGACTTCGAGTCGGAGGAGAACGGATTATCCGAATCGTCTTCGTCGACGTCTTCCTCCGCGTCGTCGGAGGCGGAACCGCCGGTCGTCGCGAAGGGATCGTCTTCATCGTCGGCGGCGAAGGGATCGTTTTCGTCGTCGGCGTCGTCGCCAAAGGGATTGTCGTCCTGCGCCATCGCGAGCGACGCGCCGAAATCGACGGCGACCGCGTCAAAGAAGGAAGCAAGATTCAACGCGCCGAGCGCCGCGAACAGCCACAATAACTGCGACGCAAGAATATATCGAAACCTGTTCTGCATGATTCATCCGTCCCGTCGAACGCGGGAATCTCGTATCTCGCGGGTTCTGAGCCAACCGACGCCGTTTCGCAAAAAACGACGACGTCCGGAGACGACGCGACGCCCCGGTCTATTCCTTAATATCTACAATTATAAAAGAACGCGCCCTAGGACGGCGCCCTTCCGTCCCGAAAAATCGAAAAATTTCCGCCCTTCCCCGTCATACAGCCAAAAGAAAACGCGCAAAGGTAATAACTTGCCTATTGCGCAAAGAACGCCAAACGCGGCGCGACTTGCGCGCTATTGTTCTAAACGACGCGGCAAAAAGACGACAATCCCGCCGCGTAGGAGAAAGTTTACGCCGTTCAGGGCATGATTTTCTCAAATCGAAACATTCCGTCGTCTTCCGAAATCTCGGGATCGTTGGGATCGCGATGGCGGCTGTTGAAGTACTCGACGATGTGAAACCCGCAGCGATTCACGTAAAAATGAACGTTGCGTTTCTCGAAATACGGCGTCATTGTCTCCCACCTCTTAACGCCGGGATGAGACGTCTCGATTTCACGCCACGCGGCGTAGCCAATCCCCTGACTATGAAAACGCGGGGACACGAAAAAGAGTTCGAGTTTCCCCTCCTCGCCTTCGATCTTCAAGACCGCGCCGCCGACTTTTTCGCCGTCGAGCATAATCCGATAGGTTTCGGCGTTTTCGCCGTCGATCGAAGCCTCGATCGTCGCCCGTGAAATAATCTGTCCGTCTTCTTCAAAATGATCGTCCCTGCGTCCAAACTCCTCCAGCGCGCCGTAGTTGAAGGCTTCCTGATTGTCCCTGACGAATTGCTCGCGATCGGATTCCTCCAACGGAACCAAACGGACGTCGTTCATTTTCGTTCCTCGTTCGTTCTTCAAAAGCTGTTCAACGTTTAAAAGGGAGCCCCAAGAGCCGCGTCGGGCAAATCGCGTTCGAGGTCGCGCCGCCGCTTATCGTACCCTGACAGGCGACGCTTAGCAAGCGGCGACGTCGAAAAGGAAGAAAAGACCGCGCTCCGCGCTGCGACGACTGGAAATCGCGTCAATTCGTCGTAGAATGAGGGCGACGCGCATCAGCGCACGACTGTGAAAACGCTTTCGATTTTTACGAAGATTTAGAGGAATCCGCGCATACCCTCCTGTTCTTCGACGTCGTCAATATGAACCATAAAGTCGACTCTGAACTCCGGCGTGAAATCGAAAGGGACGAAATTGTTATGTATGAAAAAGTATGAGAATTTCCGTAAGGCGCTCGCCAATCTGCAAATTGGACTGAAACGCGAAGAACCATACGATGTTGTCGACGTCGTAGGAATTGTCGGACTCTTTGTTATTTGCTTTGAACAAACTTGGAAATTGATGAAAGAAATACTTGAACGCGACGGGCGACACGAAA
>CAMZHY010000005.1 GCA_947307005.1 uncultured Planctomycetaceae bacterium | reverse complement strand
ACGATTAACCTCGTCTTTCGTCGCCACAAAAATGAGATTCGATATGCGCGCGACGTCTTTGCTCTCTCTTTTCCTTCTCCTCTCATATTTCGTCCCGGCGACGACGTGGGCGCAGCGTTCCGCCGAAGATTGGAACCGTCTTCTCGAACGTCGAGAAGGCTGGCTCGGCGCCGACGGAATATACATGATCGACCTAAACCGAGACGTCAAAACGGACGTCTCGTCCAGCGAAGCGACGCCGCAAACGCTTTTTGTTTTCAGCGACACGATCTCCGGCGAAACGAAAGAAAATGGAAAAGAGTACGGTCGAATCGTCATGACAAACCATTCTTTCGGGTTGTTGACGGCGGCTGAACCTCGAGAAAACGCGATGACGTTCGTTTGGAGCAGACCAGAAAACGGAAAAAAAACGAACGAACGTCCGCGCAACATTGTCGACGGTCGATATTGGCTTCAAGACGGAGTTCGTTACGGCGACCACGTATGGCTGACGGCAATTCTCGTCGGCGCCTCTTGGAAGCCTGAACGAATCGACGCGCTCTCCTTTCCCCTTGATCCGACGACCGGTATTCCCGATTTCTCCCATCCGTCTCTCGATACGAAAGCGCCCCTTTCTCTCCGTACAAACGACGCGCAAGTCGTTATGGGAGCCGCGATATGCGACGACGCCGACGATGGTTTCCTCTACGTTTTCGGATACGTCGATAGATTTCGCGAATTCAGTCGTAAAGACGCTGTCGTCGCCCGCGTTCGGCGAGATCGTCTCGAGGCTTATGACGAGTGGCGATTCTTCGATGGAATCGACTGGAAAGAAGGAATCGATACGCTTCTCGAGAAGGACGCGGTCGTTGCGCGCGGAGTCTCGACGGAATACTCTATTTCACGAATCTCGCATGGCGACGCGTCAGGCAAATGGTTAATGGTCTACACGCCCGGAACAATTTCGAATAAGGTCGCGTTTCGAGTTGGCGAAACGCCGTACGGTCCTTTCGGCAAAGAACGCGTCTTCTGGCGCTCGACAATTCCTCAGGAAATTGAACATGTTCGCTGCTATAACGCAAAGGCGCACCCAGTCGTAAGCGACGACCAAGGAATACTCGTTTCTTTCAACGTCAACCGTCTTGGAGAACTTGCAAAAAAGCCCGCCGAATACCGTCCGAGATTCGTCTGGCTTGACTGGACAACCGTCGAAAAAGCTACTCGAGACAACGCGTCCGAAGAAACGACAAAACCTTGACGGGCGCGTAACAAAACGCTATTCTCGCCGCTAGCTAATGGATCGCCGCGCTTGTGTTCGCGAGAAATGGGATCTGTGTTAACAAAGGCAAACGGAATTGCGTCATGTCGGAAAACAATTGGGAAACGTCGCGTCGCAGCCGCCACGCGCGACGCGTTTTTCTTTGCGCGGCGTTCGCGTTGACGCTCATAGGCGTAATCCCCGGATGTATGTCCGGGTACGCGCAACGTCTCGACGCCGTCAGGCGTGATTTCTACGACGTCGGCGACGTGTCGCGAGCAAAAGCGAATCTTGAAAAACGTCAAAAACACGCTCCCAAGAAGGAACAGGATCCTCTTACGCTCGACGCGGCAAGTCTCGATCTTTCTTCCGGCGACCTTGCAGGCGCGAAAAAAAAGCTAATCGAAGTCCGGGATCATTTTGACGAACTTGAGAACAGTTTAGGACGCAAAACAAGCGAAAACCTCCTTAAGTATTGGACCGACGACAACATGGTCTCTTACGAGGGCGAAGACTACGAAAAGGTGCTGATTCGCGCGTATCTCGCAATTGCCGATCTGTTGGATTCGGGAGAAGACGCGCGCGCCTATGCGAGTCAAATCTCCGCGCTTCAAGATGAAATTGTCAGAAAAGGGGAAATCGACGATCCGCGAATCAAAGGACGAAAGACAAATCCCAAAACGGCCTATCCACGCGTGCCTCTCGGTCCTTATCTTGAAGGATTAATTTGGGAGGAAACTTTTACCAATTACGGAGAAGCCGCGCGACGCTATCAACAGGTCGCGGATTGGCTTCCTCAGTTCCAACAGGCTAAAGAAGACCTTACGCGAGCCCAAACAAGCGTCCATTCTCGACCGGGCTATGGGAGACTCTACGTTTTTGCGTTCGTAGGGCGCGGACCGCATAAAGAACAAATCAACGCCGAAGCCACTCAGTTCGCGCTTCTCTTCGCCGATCAAATCTTTTCCGCAACAAATCGATATTCCGTGCCTCCGACGATGGCGCCGGTTCCCATTCCGGCGCTTGTCGTCGAGGAGCCGATCGTAAGCCGCGTCGGACTCGACGTCGACGGAGAAAATGTCGGCGCGACGGAAACGATAACCGACGTCAACGAAATGGCGATCAGACAATATGAGGCGACCAAAGATATGCTCGTCGCGCGCGCGGTCGCTCGACGCGTCGTTAAAAAGGGAACGATTTACGCCGCAAAAGAAGCGGGACAGGCCAACGAATGGGTAAGTCTCGCCGCCGACGTCGGAGGCGTCGTTTGGGAGGCGACGGAAACCGCCGACACGCGCTGCTGGGGATTGCTCCCCGCTAAAATCCAAGTCATGAGCGTTGAATTGCCTGTCGGCGAACACCGTCTGACCTTCTATCCATGCGATCGTCGAGGCTCTCGAATCGGCGAATCGCTTTCAAAAACAGTCAAAATCGACGCAAATCGCAACGCTTATACGCTCGTCGTTTATCCCGACAGGGAACCGATCGGAGAAGTCGTTTCTTCAAGCGATCACTAACGCGATTCTTCGCGTCCGCGAGTTCTACGCCCTACCCGTCGACTTTGATTATCCTAAGCGCCTTTGCAAGGACGAATAGCGACTCAATCAAACGGCGGCGAAACTTGTTCCCGCTATATCCTCATTTGCTTCGGAAACAAACGCAAGCGAACGTTCTTTGCTTGTCATAATGAGATTGGCAAGATATAATCGTTAGCAGTTGGGCGGCCTCGTTCGCCTATTAGGAACGTCCGAACGATTAAGAGTTTTAGCGTCGTAAGACGCGTCAACGTCAATTCAAAAAAACTTGGAGAACGTCGATGAACCTTCATTCTCGTCGAAATTTTCTCGTCAAAAGCGCCGTCATTTCCGCAACGGTCGCAACTGCTCCAGCCTTTTCAACGCCGCGAGTTCACGCCGCCGAAAACAACGAACTTAAGCTTGGTATCGTCGGTTGCGGAGGTCGCGGGTGCGGCGCCGCCGACAACGCGCTCACGGCGGATCCCAACGTCAAATTAGTCGTCGCCGCAGACGTCGATAAGAATCGCGCTTCCTCTCAAATCGACGGTCTTAAAGCCAAATGGGAAGATCGAGTCGCCATAAACGACGACTCATTCTTCATCGGCTTTGACGCTTATAAAAAAGTTCTCGAAGCCGATATTGATATCGTTTTATTGACGACTCCCCAGCATTTCCGTCCGAAGATGATTAAGGAAGCGATTGAAGCCGGCAAGCACGTCTTTGCGGAAAAGCCGGTGGCGGTCGACGGAGAAGGAATCAGAATTATTCAAGAAGCGGGCGAACTCGCTCGGAAAAAGGGCCTTAACTTCGTCGGCGGTCTCGTCAACCGCTACGGAACGTCGACGCGCGAAGTCATAAAGCGTCTCCAAGACGGCGCGATAGGAACTGTCGTAACGGCTCGAGGCGATCGTATGGGCGGTCCTTTATGGACCCGTCCTCGAACCGAAGGTCAGAATGAAATGGAATACCAGATGACGAACTGGGTGAATTTCAACTGGATGTCGAGCGAGTATATCAACGACGTGACGATCCACCAACTCGACGTCGCGCTTTGGGCCTTCAACGATCTTCAACCAAAGGGCGCGTACTCGCTTGGCGGTCGTCTAGCGCGCCGAGCGCCCGACGACGGCGATCTATACGACTCCATGGCGACTGTTTACGACTTTGAAGACGGTCGATCCCTGTACGCGTTCTCGCGCCAGATTGCCGGTACGTTCAGTCGCGCGACGACGACGGTCAACGGTTCCAAAGGATACGCCGTCCTCGGCAACGTCGAGTCAATCTCAAGCATTTTCGTCAACGGCGAAGAAACGAAAATCCCGCGCGGCGAACTCTCGGGCTTTGTCGTTGAACACAAGATTCTTATCGACGCGGTTCGTAGCGGCGGTCAAACTTACGTCAACAACGTCGGCTATATGACGAACTCTACCGGCGCGGCGATTCTCGGTCGCATGGCGGCCTACTCTGGTCAATACGTTACGTGGGAGGAAATGCTCGCGTCCGTAGGCGACAAGCCGTCGGAATATTCTTGGGACGCCGTTCCTCCGACCCTTCCGGACGAACGCGGACGCTATAAGATCGCGATTCCCGGCGCGGAAGGCGGTTGGGGCTATCTCGACTGAGAAACGCCGTCGCGAGTCGCGTCGATTGTTATCATGTCGCTATAATCAAACAACTCTTCTGGCGTCAGAAACTAAGGAGATTACGCCATGTCCACTGTAACCACGACAACCTCATGGGGTTCCCGCGTCGGCTCGTCCTTCAAAGGAATGTTAACGGGGTTGATTCTCGTCGTCGTCGCCGTTTGCGGTCTTTTTTGGAACGAGGGACGAACCATCAAAAGAACCAAAGCGTTAGATGAAGCCGGTAAAACCGCCGTTTCCGTCGATCCGCAAACGCTTGATCCAGCTAATGAAGACAAGCTTATTCATATCTCCGGCGACGTCAAAACAGACGACGTCCTTTCGGATCCCGCTTTCAACATCTCCCTTAACGCCTTGGTGTTACAACGAACGGTCACGATGTATCAGTGGCAAGAGAACACAGAGACGTCCACTAACAGAACATCGGGCGGAGGACAAGAGACGACGACGACCTATTCCTATTCGAAGGTGTGGTCCGACGAACTCATCGATTCTTCGTCGTTCCACGACTCGGGTTACGACAACCCGAAATCGATGCCCTACGAATCGAAAACCTTTCTCGCGCCAAACGCGACTCTCGGGGCCTTTGCGCTTTCGAAAAACCAGGTCGAGAATCTGGGACCGAGCATGGAGTACAACGTAAATGCTCCGGCGGTCGAAAAGAACGCCGAGCAACAGGCTCCCGCGCCTAGCGACGGCGGAAGCGCTTATCGCTCAGCCGACGTAAACGAAGAATTCGCCCAAGATTTCTCCGTCTCTACGAGCGACGGAGCCGGTTCCCTCAACGTTTCCGTAGATTCCAACGTCGAGAACGTCGGCGTCCCCGCAAGCGCGGGTTCGCTCGACTCTAGACTTCAGACCTACGGATCCGGCTACTGCATTGGCGACCCGTCCAATCCTCAAATTGGCGACGTTAGAATCGTCTTCTCCTATGTCGCGACTCCATGCCCCACTAGCTTTGTCGCTCAGCAGCATGGAAACTCTCTCGTTCAGTATCAGGCGAAGACAGGCAAGGTCTTGCTCCAAGCGGAGGGAATCCAGACGCTCGAAGAAATGATCGCCGCCGCTCAGCAGAGCAACAAGATGATCGCGTGGATAATTCGCGCCGTCGGTCTTATTGTCATCTTCTTTGGCATTAAAGCGATCTGCGCGCCTCTGGAAACGCTCGTCGACATTCTCCCATTCGCCGGCTCAATCGTCGGATTCGGAACGGGAATCGTCGCGTTCTGCGGAACGCTTTTCCTCGGGCTTGGCGCGATAAGCGTCGGTTGGATTTTCTACCGTCCGCTACTCGGTATTCCGCTCCTTGTCGTCGCGGTCGCGGCGCTCTTCTACCCGATTTTTCGCGGTAAGAAAAAGGCGAAGGAAGCAAATGTAGCTTGACGCTGTTTTGTCGCGCGTCTGGCGGCGACGTTAGACGCGCTAACCAACGCGCCGCGACGCTATTACGCGCGCGCGGCGCGTTCTTTTCGCAGTCGTCCGGAATCGATCGATGACGAATCGCCACGCCCCCGTTAATGACGCGCTCGCGTCCGTCCCCCCCGTTCTTCGACATTCGGAAGACGTCGAATCGTTCGAACGCGCGGAAAACCTCCTACAGTCGCGACTCGCTAAAACACGGCGTGAAATTCGCCGCGTCGATCTCTTCACAGCGTGTTTTTCCTGCGCGACGCTCGCGCTCGCCGTTTTATTTCTCGGCGTCCTCTGCGACGGATGGATTTTTTCCGAAGGACTTTCGGTTCGCGGACGCGTCTTTTTCGTTCTCCTTCTTCTTGTCGTTTCGGCAACTTCTTTTCTCTGGAAAGTCGCGCCGATCCTAAGGCGCCGCGTCAACGCGCTTTATGCTGCAAAAATTCTTGAAGAAACACAGCAAGACAAACACAATCTGACGATCAATTGGCTCCAACTCTGTCATGGAACCGATCAGGAATCGCACGCTAAGGGCGATTATGACTCGCCGTTTGACCAGTCGGCGACAGATTCACAACGCGAGACTCTTAAGATCGTGGCTCTTCAGGCTGCGAGCATATCGAAACAAACGCCCGACGAAACGGCGGCGGACTGCTCGTCCCTCGTTCGTTGGGGGATCGCTTTGGCTGTCCTCGCTTCCATCTGCGCAATTTATGCGATTCTCTCCCCCAAGAATCCCTTTGTTTCCGCAAAGCGCATCGTCGCGCCAACGGCGTCCGTCGAACGTCCTCAAGCGCTACGTTTTGACTCGGTCGAACCAGGCGACGTCGCCGTCTTCCAGGGGGATTTTCTTGAGATTGAAGCGACCATTTCCGGCGCTAAAACTTCTGAAAAAGTAGAAGTTCTCTGGGACACTGAAGACGGTCGTGTTTCCGACGTCGCCATTCCCATGGAATCGACCGGGCCTTCCCGCTTCAAAGCGACGTTGCCCGACGCTCCAGAGGGCTTTAGTGAAAACTTAAACTACCGAGTCGTCGCAGGACGAGGCTCTCGTTTTGAGAGTTCTTCGGGCGTCTTCCATGCGACCGTTCGTCCCCAACCTTCGTTTCGCGTCGAGAAAACGACGCTTAAATTTCCCGCCTACACGGGACTCCCGCCGCAAACGTTCGAGAACCAGGGCGACGTCCGCGCGGTCGAAAACACGACGGTCGAAATTGTCGCGAGGGCGACAGAGAAACTTGATCGCGCCTATCTGCTTCCAGACGGCGACCAGACTCGCGCGATTAAAATGGCGATCCGTCCCGACGAGCCGGAAGTCGCGACCGCGTCGTTTACGCTTCAGTGGAGCGATGAAGAACGTAGCCTCCCTCTCTTCTCTTCTTACACGCTCCTTTCGGAAGACGTCGACGGTGAAAAGAACCGCGACGCGCAAGTCTATGACGTTTCAATCCTCGCCGACCTTCCCCCCACGATTCGCTGGGAATCGGAAAATTCTGAGGTCGCGCAGGTTCCCCTTAACGACGTTCTGCGCGTCGCATTCGTCGCCGAAGACCCTGACTACTCAATTCGACGCGCCGAACTTCACGTCGCTCACAACGTTCAACAGGGCGATCAAGCGGATCAAAAAAATAACCCCAAGCCAATAGAACTTCCTTTCTCTACGCCCTCTTCAGAAATCGCCCCCCAAGGCGCGACGCCCTTCGTCGGTCCACAAACGCTTCGTTACGCGCTCATCCCCGAAAAATTGGGACTGAACGTCGGCGACGAACTCGAGTATTGGGGCGTCGTCTTTGATTCGAAAACGCCTGAAGCCAACGTTGGCGTCAGCGAGAAACGCATTTTTGTCGTCGTTGATCCTGTCGATTCCCCTAGCAATCCCGGCGAGAACGCGGAAGAACCGCCCCAAAACGAGGATTCCGGCAAGGCGCCTGGTTCAGAATCGTCGGCAAATCAAAACGGGGGTTCAGAAGGCTCTGACAGTTCGTCTACAAACGACGGACAGAATGAAGACGGCGACGAAAAAGAACCAAACGCAAATCAACAAAACAACGCAGGTCAAGAGGGTGAGACGACCGAATCAGGCGCCGCAAGCGAACAGCAGAGCGAGAATGGCGAAGAAACCGGCGAAAACGCTTCTCAAAGAAACGACGCTCAGAACCAAAACGGGATGAAGACCAATTCTGGCGCCGCGTCGGAATCAACGCAGGGCGACGAGCAAGGCGGCGAGGGAAATCAGGACGCCAGTTCTGAAGGAAATAAAGCGGCTGGCGCCGATTCTTCTGAACCGTCGACAGGCGATCCTCCCGACGGCGATTCTTCGACCTCGCCACAAAACGGCGACCCCGCTAATTCTGGAGAAAAAGGAACTTCCGACCCTTCCGACGATAATTTGACCAACGACAATCCTTCCTCGACGGATGCGTTCCAGAAAATTCTCGATTATATGAACGCCAACGGTCTCAACGAGAATGGAGACGAGCCCAATTCGGACGGAAACAGCGCCGCCTCAGAAGGAGCAAAAGCCTCGGATCAACTTGACAAAAGCAACGACGCGACGGACGACGTCAGCAATACTCAAGACGAAGTCGCGCCGAACTTCGAGCCGTCAAACGATCCGTCGCCAACTCAAGAAAAAAGAACGCTCCCAACGCGAACCAGCCCGGACAAACCTAGCGACGACGCGCCCGCTTATCAAGCGGAGAATCCTGAAAAAATCGATCCGAACGCTCGGCGACGCCAGGGCGACGTCGATCCAAACGTCAACGACTTTCTCGCGCAGAACGCGTCTCCTGATCAACAGGAAGCGACGTCGTCGCCACAGAAAAATCGCAATTCAAATATCACGCTCGATCCGCTCGATCAGAATCCGTCGACCGCAGCCGACGCCGTCGATCCCAACGCGTCTGAAGCTAAAGGCGCTCCGGGAAACGTCCCGGAAGGCGGAGCGACGGAAATCGACTCCGAAGGAAAGAACGCGAGCGGTCAATCCTCCTCGTCAAACTCTGACAACAGCCTTCCCCAAAACGCCGCCTCCTCTTCTCCAAACGCGGAAGGACAAAACAACGGGGACAATCGTTTTGGCTTTCCAAACAGTCAAGACGGAGGTCCCGAGTCCTCGGGAAAACGAGATCCTTCGAAGAAAAAAGGCGAGACGCCGTCGCGTGGCGGCTCGGACGACCTTGGAGTCGCTCACGGGGGCGGAGGCGCGGGGTCAGGATTGGGCGAAATTGAACAGGGAGAAGAACGTCTAGCTCCCGCCGACGCGCCGCGCCTTCAGTACGCTGAAAAAGCGACGAGTCTCGTCCTTGAATATCTCGAAGACAGTCTTAAAGGCAAAGTCGATAAAAAACTCCTCGACGAACTGAACTGGACGGAAGAAGAAGCTCGCGCGTTTCTTGACCGATGGAAAAAGATGCGCGACGCGGCGTTTCAAGACGACGACGCTCGCGACAGGTACCTCGAAGCATTGAAAAACGTCGGTCTTGACGAACACGCTTCATTGGACGATTCGACGCCCGTCGACTCAACTTGGAGTCGCGACCCGGACGACGCGCGAACGCGCTCCGGTGCGAGAGAAGCGTCGCGATTCAAAACGCCCGATAGGCTTTCCGAACGAGTCAGGGCGTTCACACGCGGCGTTTCGTCGAGTTCCGGAGTTTCTCAATGAGGCGTTTCCCGCTAAACGTCTTCGACTCTGTTTCGAAAAATTCCCTAAGAACACTTTTTCCCAGACGGTTTTCAGAGTATAATCCCCGTGGGGGTTGGTCGGCGTTTTTGACGTCGGCGTAAACTCGTCCCGCGAGGCGTTGCCGACTGTCCCAACAATCTTATTAACGAGAAAACGCGAGGTTCCGCGCCTCGGGTTTATTCATGGCGCCGCAACACAGTTAACTGAGGATATTCCGTCGATGAGTTCGCTAGCTGAAAAGATCAGCATGAAGGTCTTTAACAAGGTGCATGGCAACAATTTGGTCTATAACACTTGCTGGGAAGATCCAAGGCTTGACAAAGAGGCTCTTGAACTAACCTCTGACGACTCCGTTTTGGTCATAACCTCGGCTGGTTGCAACGCGTTGTCCTATGCGATTGGCGGGGCGAATCACGTTTACGCGGTCGATATGAATTATCGACAGAACGCGTCGCTTGATTTGAAAATCGCCGGAATTAAAGAACTCGATTACGAAACGTTCTTCCAACTCTTTGGCGAAGGAAGGCTCCCCGGCGTTCAGCAGATTTATCAGGAAAAACTTCGTCGTAATCTTCCCGAGTCGTCTCAAAAATACTGGGATCGTTATATCAAAAAATTCTTTGACAATCCTTCAAAAACATACTATTTTTGCGGCACTTCGGGATATCTTGCTCTCCAGATTAATCGTTACATGAACGTCCGAGGGTTGCGCCCTCAGATTAACGCGTTGCTGAACGCAAAAGACGTTGAAGAACAGAAAAAGATTTGGTCGGAACTTCGCGGCAAGTTCTGGTCGCCCCTTATGAAGTTTGTCGTCAATCGCGATTCGACGATGTCGATGGTCGGCGTCCCTAAGGACCAACGCCGTCAAATCGAGAAAACCTATGGCAATCTGGTTCCGTTCGTTCAAGAATGCCTCGACGCGATCTTCGGCGTTCTTCCGATACAAGACAACTACTTTTGGCGCGTTTATACGACCGGTCGTTATACGAAAGAATGTTGCCCCGAGTATCTTACAAAAGACGGTTTTGAAACGCTCAAAGCGGGCGCCGTCAATCGCGTTTCTAGCTACACGGACACCGTGGAAGGGTTTCTCCGAAAGAATCCTGATCTCAAAATAAGCCGATTCATTCTCCTTGACCACATGGACTGGCTCTCCGACAAGTTTTACGACGCGCTAGTCAGCGAGTGGGACGCCATTCTGAAAGCGGCTACGCCCCATGCGCGAGTCCTATGGCGTAGCGGAGGTCTCGACACGTCTAACTACCTCCACAAGGTTCCTGTCACTGTCAACGGTCAACAGAAAACTCTCGGCGAGATACTTAGCTACCATAAGGAACAGGCGGAACGGCTTCATAAACTTTGCCGCGTCCATACCTACGGGAGTTTTTACATCGCCGATTTACTAAACGACTAAAACGCTTTGAACGCGTCGCCCGTCTTCTAACGTTCCCCGACGTTTCTCGACGAAGCGTCGGGGACTCTAGCATTAAGACGTCCGCGTTCGGCGCCGCAGATTCCCGGTCTTCTCTGGATTTTGTTGCGCCTCGCGCGACTCCGAAGGTTGCCATGATCTCTCTGATTCCCTGCTATAGCCTCGAAGATTTTTCCATATATCGCAAGGCTTCTGAGGTTGATGAAATTTTCTCGGCCTGGTCCGCGTTATATCACCCCGCGCTCGTCGCACATTTTGACGAGGCGCCGCGTTGGGAGGCTGCGGGGAGTCCCTCCACCGGTAAACCCCGTAGACTCGTCGTCGTCCCCCCCTGCGCCGAATATCTCGTCTCGAGAAGTTGGCTCAAATCCGCCGAAGAGGAAGGCGCGGTCGTCATACGTCACGTTGCCGATCGCGACGCAATTCTCGCCGAAGCGTTTTATAAGCTTGGAATCGATCCTCGCCCTAACGCGCAGGAAAAGCAGACAAACGATGAAATCTTCGCCTCCTCCCCCCAAAACGCGACGTCTAAAACTCCGACAATTCCTCCCTACCGTTACGACGACGACGCCGAAACATTTCTTGCCGTCGGTCTTTGCTGTCTCCTCGAGGAACTACTCACGCGCAAATTGCGTTACATGAGCAATCTTGACCAGATTAGTTTCAACACGCGCGTCGTGGACGCCGCCAAAGCGCACATGAAGGGCGACGTTGAAGAGCGTGAAAAAAATCTGCAAAAGGCGTTCGACCTGCTCGCTCAAGCAAAAGAATACTTTTTTCCAACCGCGACTAAATTCTTTGATTTAACTTGGACGCGCGACGAAGATCTCGAAAAAGACCTGCCTGCAATGCTCGAAAAACGTCGTTTGCGGAAGGAGCAAACCAACCTTGTTTTGCCCGTCCCCGTCCTTAAATCTTGCGAAAAGAATTATCCGGAAACGCTTAGAATTCTTCGTGAAGAACTCAAGGCGGAACGCGTCAAGCTTATTGGCGGCGACGAATGGGAGGCGCCTCTTTACCTCATGTCACCCCTTGAGATCGCGCGTGAAATCAAGAGAGGACGCGAAGAATATCTTCGAGTCCTCGGCGAAGCGCCGGTCGTTTTCGGGCGCGAAGAGGCGGGGTACGCGCAAATCATGCCGCAGATTCTGAAAATGACTGGTTATCGCGGCGCGCTAGCGCGAACCGGCGACGGATGGACTCTCTTAGAGAAAAAGACGGACCGTTCCCAAATTCGCTGGCAAGGGCGCGACGGATCGACAATCGCCGCGATTTGTAAACAGCCCGTTGACGCGAGCGCCGCCGACGATATCCTTCAACTCCCCGACAAAATTGGCAATTCCTATTATTCCGACGACGCGTCTGCAGTTGTCTTCGAGCACCGTCCCAATAAAGAATCAAGGTGGTTGCGCGATTTGACGAGGATGGATCGTTACTCTCCAGTTTTAGGTAAATTTTATAATATCAACGACTACTTGCGGGTCACAGAAGGATCGGGAGACAAAGAAAAGTTCATTAAGGATCGTTTCAAGACAAACTTTCTTACGCGTTCGGTAAAGCGTTCTCGCCAAGACGTTGTTTCACTTTGGCCGAAACGCCGTCGACTCGGCCTTGCAAGCGCGGCTCTTTCTCAGTTAGAAACTATGTTTCGCGTCCTTACGTTCAAGGTTCGAAAGGACGTGAACAAGCGCCTCGAGCCGCTGTTTTGCCAGTACGTTGAAAACACGGCGGCGCTCAGAGAAAAAATCGAAGAAACTCTCAAACTTTTAGACGAGCGGCTTTTACCCGTCGAGGTGGAAAAAAGCGAAATCGTCGATTTTGACAGACGCTTCAAAGAACTTGAAGCCTCTAAAGACGCGCTGCTCCGAGACGCTGGAAAGTTTCTCTCGCTCGCGCTCGAATCCTCCGATCAGAAACACGACGACGATTTCCCTCTAGAACTCGAAGACAAACGTGGATTTCTCGTCGTCAACACGTCCCCCGTCCCGCAAGATTTTCTCTGGGAAACTCGCGACTCCGCCGACTCTTCCCTGTCGAACGCGGGACGGAACGAACAACTTCTCGTAAAAACGCTTCGGGAAAAACTTGCCGATCAACAGGACGTATCCCTGCGCGTTTTTTCCGACGACTCCTCTTCTAAATCGCGATATTGCGCGACAATCCCTCCCAACTCCGCCCTTTGGACGCCTCGTTTCGACGGATTGGAATATCGCTTTATCTCGCGTCCGCTCTTCGAAACAGACGAAGGTCCGGCGCCGCTCATAAAGTCCGATCCGTCCGATGTGGAAAACGTTAAACCGCAGGAAACGGAAAAAAAGGGGACGCCCGGCGAATCGTTTTTACAAAAATTCGTTTCCAAGCTCCGAGGCGACGTCGTCAATTCCGCCTCTTCCGCATCCAGCGAGTCAAACGTCGGCAAACGACTGCTCGCTGAATATGTGGAACATCGATACTCGTCGACGGAAATTGAACGTTTTTACGCATTGCGCAACGATTATTTCGAACTTCGAGTCGATCCCGCGACAGGGGCCGTCAAACGGCTTACGACGTTCAACGCAAACGCGACTTTCTCCAACGGCGTTCTGCGCCAACCGACTCTTGGGAATCGTTTCGCTTGGGACGTCTCGTTCAAACTTCCCAAAAATCAAAGGAGTCAAGACGGTAGACCTGAAAACGATCCCTTTTACGGCTATACGATACCCGCCGCCGACGTCGTTTCCGTCGTTGATTCAGGTCCCGGTCTTGGACGTTTACAGATCGAAGGCCGCATGGTCGCGCCCTCTGGTGAAGTTGCGGGTACTTTTAGAGAAACCCTGACGACGCGATTGAGGAGTCGCGTTATCGACGTTGATTTGGAAATCACGCCAATTCTCGAACCAGATTCCGCGCCTTGGGACTCCTATTACGCTTGTCGTTTTGCTTGGAAGGACGCGCTTGCCGATATTCGCGGCGGAGTCGCGGCGTCCCTCATCGGCACGGCGCGAGACTATCTCCAAGCCCCGGAATGCGTCGATATTCGTAGCGAAGAAAACGTCGGCGTAACGATTCTGTCCGCTGGAACGCCTTATTTTAAAAAGGTCGGAGATTCGCGCATGGACGCAATTCTCATTCCTAAAGGCGAGACGCGTAAGAATTTCCGTTTTGGCGTTGGGATTGACCTCGATAATCCCCACGACGTCGCCCTTTCTTACGCGGACGTTCCGCCTTTTATCGTGGAAGACGCGCCTTGTCCTCGAAGAATGATTTCGCGGGGACTCAGCGTTTCGAATCAGAACGTCAAAATTCTCGAGGAAACGCCTATTATCGAAAACGCGATCGAAGAAAAAACAAAGTCTCCCATTAAGCGTGTCAACGACGGTTTTGTCGGCGTGCGCGCAACGCTCCTAGAAACGAAAAGCGAAGCGACAGAAACGTCGCTCCGCTCTCTTCTACCAATCAGTCGGGTCGAAGCGGTCGATTTGATCGGCGTCCCGACCCGTGAAAAAATCGCGGTAAAAAACGGAACGTTGATCCCTTTGACCTTCAAACCGCGACAACTTCGCGTTCTCGAACTCTACTTCTAAACCTGCGCCGTCAGACGTCAGAGGCTTCCGACGGCGCTTTTGAGACGTTCCGTCGCGAGAATCGCGTCGTATTTGGCGTTCGTATAGGAACTCTTAGCGGCGGTAAGCATTGTCGCGGCGTCGAGCGCTTCCGTATGATTGAGAGTTCCTTCTTGGAACCCTCGCGTCGCGACGCGGTAGTTTTCTTCCGCTTGCTCGACGGCAATCTGCGCAATCTCGACTCGATCGCGCGCTTCTTTCTGAAGAAGCCACGCTTGGCGAACTTGCATACGAATGCTAGACGCAGCCTCTTCGCGCATCCGCGCCGCAGCCATAGCGTTCTGGCGCGCCGCCTCTTGGCGCGCCCTACTTGTTCCGCCGTCAAAAGGAGTCCAAGTCACGCCGACGGCGGCCGTCGCGTTGCTATTGCCGGTCATATGGCTGTTTTCGACGTACGAATAAGCGCCGACGGCGGCGATCTGCGGTTTAACGTCCGCGCGCGCAAGTTTGACTTGCGCTTGGAACGCGCGCCCTTCCGCTCCAAGCGCCTTGAGCTCGCCTCTATTGGCGACGGCGGCGTCCATCAGAGCCTCGACGTCTTCGAGAGGCTCGATTGACTCGTCGTCGCGCAGGACGACCGGCGCGTCGAGGGGGCGCCAAAGAATACGATTATAGGCTGTCTCCGCCATCGATTGAGCTGTCGCGACGCGCAGTTCCGTCTGCTTTGCCTCGGAATAGGCGACTCGCGCGGCAAGCGCGACGTTCTTCGTTAAAAGTCCAACCTTCTCCATCCTCTCGGCGTCGGCAAGATGGCTCTGAGCGGCCTCAACAGCTTCGATTGCAACTTGACGTAAACTGCGCGTTCGTAGCGCCAGAAAGAAAGCCTCCGCCGTTTCGAGCTTGATCCTCTGCAAATCGACTTCTTCGCCCGCCTCGATCGCTTGAGCCAGCGCTTCCGCCTCTTGCGCTAGCGCCTCGACGCGACCGCCGAGATAGATAGGAACAGTGACCGAGGTCGCCGTCGCGACAAAATTTCGATCGACGAGAGGCGTTGCAATGTGAAATTCCGTCGGCAGTTGCGCGAGAGCTGAAACCACTGCGGTCTCTCCGTTCGCGATAAGAGACTCGGCTGCGGACGCCATTGCTCCTGAAATATCGACGTCTGATTTTGCCTTAGGTTGGTTCAACATACCGACATAGGTCGTCGTATTGTTAATTTTCGGATTTTTCAAACTTCGCGCCGCGTCGACGACGGAACGCGACGCTCCCCGTCGATGCGCAAGCGCGCGTTGGGTGCGGCTTTGTTCGACGGCAATCTGAATCGCCTGGTCAAGCGTTTCCCCTTGGGGCGCGACTGAACCAACAAAACCGCTCGACGCGTTCCTAGAACTCGAGCGATCGTTTTTCGAGTCTTCTCGAGGTTTTGCGAAATTTCTTACTTGAGATTCCGGATAGTCGGGTAAAACTTGAAACTGCGTTTGTTCTGAAGAAGCGTCTTCCACGGTCAACTCCGGCAAAGGCGCTTCCTCGATTTCGCGTTCGGCGGAAGAGGAATACGCCGTTGAACGGACGTTTTTAGGCGATTTAGCAAGGACCAAATCCGATCGTAAGAACGCGAAGCACAACGCGGCAAAACACAAAGCGCTCTTAACCTGCCCAGGTTCTAAACCAGCGTCGATCTTCATAGAGAACCATCTCGGATTCCGCTCGTTTTTCGGACGACTCTTTCGTTGCATTTCTGTTTCTCCGACGCTGAAAACGTCGAATCAATCTAAAGAATTTCGACGTTTCGATAATCGCATCTTTCAAACGTTAGCCCAATGTGTTTATTTGCTATAATCAGCAAAACCAATTGCTTTCAATTAAAACCGCTATCCAGCAACGTCATTAAAATCGGCACGACCAATCCGAAAAGATTAGTCTTTTAATGAAAATAACGATTATTCCAGAGAATCGAAGTTATAAAGTCGCCTATCGTGAACCTCTAAGAGACGGACGTTATATGAAGAAATACGCGCATGAGATTTGGAACCGGCGTGACAAATGCTCAAGGTCGTAACAAGGCGAACTCTCTAGCTAGGTCGAACTCCGCTTCACTGAGCAATCGACGCGGGAAAACGAAAACAGGTTCGATCATAAACTCCGGAATGTTATCGGAGCGAAGAGATTCCATGGGGTTTAACGGGCGCCTTCAGGGACGGCGGCTAACATAAGCGGCGCCAAGGAGCCAACGCCGCAACGCGCGCTTTTACCGCGCAACGTTCCCTGTCGGAAGGCGGACCGTTTGAAGAAATTTTTCAAACGGCGAAGTCTCCTTACCTCGGCGTAAAAGGGACGTCGACGCCGCTTGTAAAACGCGGAACAACACAACGACGTCGGCGCAGGCTACGATACCGTCAATCCCTCGCGATTTCATAGAGCGCAATCTTACGATCGAGAGTCGTACGTTCAATTCCAAGCGCCTTCGCCGTCTTGCTCTTGTTCCAAGAGAAATGCTTCAACGTCTTAAAAATCAGTTGTTTCTCCATCTCTTTAAGAGAAATCGGCTCAAAGCGTTCGGAAATCGGCGCGCCAACGCTGGAAACCTGCGAGGCAACTCCAGACTGATTATTCTCCGGGGCCGGTTCGCCAAGAGCGGACGTCAGAAGATCTGCTTTTTGAATTGTTGGAGGATTGCCCATAAGCACGGCGCGTTCGACGATGTTTTTTAACTCGCGAACATTGCCAGGCCACCAATACGCATTAAGCGTCGCTTTCGCTTCCGCTGAAAAACCCTGATAACGTCGCCCCGTTTCCTGAGAAAAACGTTCGAGAAAGTGCTCGGCTAGGATATCGATATCGCCTCGACGTTCTCGTAAAGGCGGGACGGTAATTTCGAGCACCCTAAGCCTGAAATACAAATCTCGTCGAAATCGACCGGCTGCGACCTCTTCCTCCAAATTGCGATTTGTCGCAGCGACGACGCGAACGTCGACAGAAATAGGCTTATTGCCGCCGACACGTTCGAATGTCGCGCCTTCGAGGACTCTGAGAAAAGTAGCTTGAAGCCCGGGATTCATTTCCGCAATTTCGTCGAGAAAAATCGTGCCCCCGTCCGCAGCTTCGAATTTGCCGATCTTCGTTTCCGTCGCGCCGGTAAAAGCGCCTTTTTCATGGCCAAAAAGTTCGCTTGTCAGCAGACTTTCGGAGAACGCGGCGCAATTGAGGCACACCATCGGACCTAAGCGGCGCGAACTCCGTTCGTGAGTCGCCCGCGCCACAAGCTCCTTGCCAACGCCGCTCTCGCCTCGAATGAGAACTGTAGATTTTGTTTTCGCGGCGCGTTCGACGCACTTTTCGACTTCGAGCATCGCCGGGGACGCTCCAATCATTTCCGTATTCTGCCCCAATAGACCGCGCAATCGTCTGTTTTCCGTCCGTTCGCTATCGAGATAGGCCGTCAATTCGTCCTGTCGATTGTAATAATCGGCGGAATTCCGCGAGGAAGTCGTTCCCCGATCTTGGACAATATCGCCAAAATCTCGTTGCGATTCAACAAGTAGCGTTTCACGCCCTATTTGAATCTTGGATCCGACAAAAATTTCAGCGTTTCCCTTGACGGGAATGGAATCTACGATCGTGCCGTTACGACTGTTGAGATCCGTCAATCTCCACTTTCCGTCCCGAAATTCAATCGTCGCATGGAAACGACTGCACCTCTCGTCGTTCAAAACGACGACGTTCTCTATTGCGCGACCAATTGTCGTAGGACGATCCGCGCGAAGGAAGAACGCGACTGTCGGCGCCCCGTTGCGAAAACAGACCAGTTCAAGATTTGGCGTCATTGATTATCAATTCGGAATGGGGGAGGAATACTCCCGGAGGTTAATCGGAAAACTTATCGACAAATTCATTTTTAATCTCTTCGCCTACCTCTCGCAACTCATCCGAAAGGTTCGAAGCGGTATGGATCGGATTTAAAATCCAGTTCGAAAAATCATAAAGCGAAAAGAGATGAGGCGAAATATTCTCGAAACGTTCGTGCGCGTCGCTATTAAGCCCCTTTAGAGTCGCGCTTTCTGAACGATATCTTCTAGGTTCAAACGCGTAATCCTGCCAAGAACTCGTTCGACTCGAACGGCGCCGCCAAAAAGAAGCGACGTCTAGAGCAATTAGTCGATCAAAAGTCCATTCGTTCTCGAATGATTCGAGATCGACAAGCGCGGGAGACGTGACTAAGGCAATAGGTTGATTTTCGAAACAAAAGATAGAGTCGACGCACTTGACCTCAAAATGCGGAAGTTTTCTCGTCACGACGCGCTGCGGGATCGATTCCGATTCTACGTTGGAAGTCGAGCGATCTTCGCCGGTTCCCACTTCGGCTTCGAACGTTGGTTCAGACTTCAACTCGGAATCCAACCGAACAAGACATGATCGTCCAAGCGCGACAACGTGATCTAATTCGAACGTAAACCGAAGCGCCGCGTCAGATTCAACACTCTCGCTGTCAACGTAATGCAAAAAAGGGCCTGAAATATTAAACCCGCTGTTTCGAGCCTCATATCGACCGCCGGCTTTTTCGACGGAAAAAAGCGTCGCCTCGCCTCGTGCTAACACGTTGCTAAGATGAACTTTAAACGCTTGACCAATCGCTGATTGATCGTCGTTTGAAGAAACTGAATCAAAAGTCGAATCAAGCAACGAATCGTCGGACGCGCGAAAAAATGCGACGTTTGAATGTAACGGCGACGTGAATGAGTCGCCTGTCATATTGCAAACGGAGACCGTTGATTCTTCAAGCGTTAATTCCGACGCTCCTAACGCCTCAAAAACGGACCATTCCGAGGCGACAACCTCCTGCGAAGGAACGGTAAAATCGATATCGACTCCGCGGACCACAAGTTTCGAGGAATCGAGCAAAAACATTCGACGTCCCCACCCTCCGTCCGTCGTCTCAGAGGACTTAAAAACAAGCGTCGGACGAAGTCCTTCCGCCGCGATTATCTCAACGTTCCTGTCAAAAAGTGAAATCGGCAAAGTCTCCATCGAATCGTTAAATCGTAATTCGACGCGAACAATCTCGGAAGGATCTCGAGAAGGCGCCGTCAACGCCGATTGAAGCGTCGCGTACGTGTTGGGTTCTTCGCCGCGACCGTCGACAATTCGCGCCGTTTCAACAACGTCGGTCGTTGAGCCGACGTTGGAATTGACCGACGCGTCGAGGAAGGAGTACGCGGTAAAGGATTTCGACGAAGTTTCAATATTATCTTCCGACGTTTCTAGGACGTTGGCGGAGAACGTCGCCCCCCCGCCAAACGTATCGGGGGACGAGTCCCTTACGCCCTTGTCTTTTCTGATTGGAGCGGCGCTCCAGCCAAACGCGGCTCGACTATCGTCGGCAACGGAAACGTCGCCGCGCAGGAAAAGACGAAGTTCCGTCCGCGTTGCGTCGAAAAATAGAGCGGGCGTTTCTTCGAGAGTTGGAGTAAACGCCGCCGTATAAAGCGCGTCGAGATCAACTGATTCGTACTCAACGCCCTCGTTGACAACCAAAGAGTTGGAGCCGTCGCCGCCCTCGTCTGGAGAAATTTTTTGGGGAGTCGAAACGACGTCGCTCGAATTGGATTCGCTCTCCTCGCCGCCGGCGGAAGTCGTAGAAGGGCTTTCTTCAACATTTAACGCCACAACGGGCGGAGACTCCACCGTCGGCAACGTTAAGTCAGATCCAGAATCGAAAAAATACAGAAACGAGATAAGAAACGCGAATACTAGCGCGGCCACAATCGCGGGAATCGCCGACAAAGGAATCGTCCGCGCTTTTGTTCCCCGCTTCGCGACTCCAATATAGTCGCGTTGCGCAACGTCGAGATGAAGCATTTCGACGATTTGCAGAAGATCTTGAATGAGAATATCCGGAGTCTGATAACGATCATTCGGATTCTTCATCATCATCTTCTTAACGACAGCGGCAATCTCGACGGGAATCGCAGGGTTCCGATCGCGCACGTCGGGAGCCTCGTCGCCTTGGTGCATGAGAAGTTTTTGAAGCGCCGTGCCGTCTGGAAAAGGGGGCGAGGCCGTCAAAAAGAAATAAAAGGAACAGCCAAGCGAATACACGTCGCTTCTGACGTCGGCAAGTCGCGGATCTTTCGCCTGCTCGGGCGAGATATAGTCGAACGTGCCAAGCGTCACGCCGCTTTCGGTCAGATCGTCGGAAGCGGACGTTCTAAGAATGCGCGCCAACCCCATGTCAATGAGCTTAACGCGTTTCTGCGGCGTTACAATGATATTAGAAGGTTTGACGTCGCGGTGCGTCACGCCGTGAGAGGCGGCGTGAGAAAGCGCGGAGGCCGTTTGCAGGACGTAGTTAATCGCGTCGCTGAGATCCAACGCGCCGTTGTTGCGCACCCAGTCGCGGAGATTTACGCCTTCGACGTATTCCAACGCGATATATGGAATTCCCGAAACGTTTCCATAGAGATAGACTTGCGCGATATTTTCATGATTCAGGCGGGCGGTCGACTTCGCTTCGTTGAGAAAACGAGCGACAAGCGTCGAGTCCTCCGCCTTTTTCTTCGGCAGGACTTTTATTGCAACTTTTCGTTCAAGATCGCAGTCGAACGCTTCGTAGACATGTCCCATACCGCCGCCGCCAACGTAACGGACAATTTTGAATTGTCCGAACATCTCGCCGATTTGAAGTCCGTCGTCTGGAGTCGAACTAATCAGTTGAAGGTCGGAAAAGTCGGAAGAACCGGCGGCAAGTCCGGGCGCGACGACAGTCGCGCCATCAGTCGAAATGTTCTCCGAGGATGTCCCGTTAGACGGGGGAGTTGGCTGATTCGCGGAAGGGATGGTCGAGAGACCTTCGGACGCGTCTCCGCCCTCGTCGCCGGTCGTTATAGATTCAACCTTAGAAGGCGGATTTGAATCGTTCGCGGGCGTCTCGGCGTCGCTATCGTCGTCTGAATCAGAAGAAGTCGACGAGGACAATTGCTCTCTCTTGTCGTCGCTCTGGGGTTGATTCAAACGTTGCAATTCGTCGTCGCGCCCCCGAAAAGAAGCGTCTCGGGCGTCCTCGTTCATGGAGGAAAAAGACGACGACATAAATCGCTCCTCTGTGTAAATCACAAGAAAAAAAACGATTGCGCCACGCGCAAAAAACCAGACGTCTCCCGTCGCTCAAGGGAACGACGGGAGAGAACTAAGCAATTAGCGATCAAAACACGTCTGTCGCCTGCGTTTAGAATCGCTATCAGAACATGAACGTATTGAGAATGTTCTCAATAAGCTCTTGGCGTCCGCTCTTGTTCGGATCGGCGTCGCCCTTTTCAATCATATAGTTGTAAAGGGATTTGAAATCGTGCTTTCCAGCTTCGATTTCAGCGCCAATTCCCGTGTCCCAAGACGCGTAACGTTCCTTAAGCATCCGATCAAAAACACCGTCGGCGCGAATTGCGGCGGCAACGCGAAGCCCCTTCGCGAAAGCGTCCATGCCGCCGACGTGAGCGTAGAACAGATCGATCGGCTCGAAACTTTCGCGACGAACTTTCGCGTCGAAGTTGAAGCCGCCCGTCGTGAAACCGCCGTACTTCATGAGCACAAGCATCATTTTGGTCGTCATGTAGACGTCGGTCGGGAACTGGTCGGTGTCCCAACCAAGGAGCATATCGCCCGAGTTGGCGTCGACTGATCCAAGGAAACCTTGGCTGCCGGCGACTTCCATTTCATGTTCAACGCTATGACCGGCAAGGGTCGCGTGGTTCGTCTCGATGTTCATCTTGACGTCTTTGTCGAGCCCATAAGCGCGCAGGAAGTTAATGCACGTCGCAACGTCGAAGTCATACTGATGCTTCGTGGGTTCCTTTGGTTTCGGTTCGAAGTAGAACTGACCTTTGAAACCAATTTCTCGAGCGTAATCCACCGCCATATGCATGAACTGAGCGAGGTGATCGACTTCGCGTTTCATGTCAGTGTTCCAAATGCACTGATAGCCTTCGCGACCGCCCCAGAAGGTGTACCCTTGGGCGCCGAGTTCGAGAGAAACTTCAAGAGCTTTCTTAACCTGAGCGGCGGCATAGGCAAACGACGTCGCGTTGCAACTCGTCGCGGCTCCGTGCATATAGCGGGGGTTGCCAAAGAGGTTCGCAGTGCCCCAAAGCATCTTAATGCCGGTGCGTTCGGACTCTTCTTTAAAAACCTTGACGACGGCGTCGAGATTCTTGCACGTTTCTGCAAAATTGGCGCCTTCAGGAGCAACGTCGCGATCGTGGAACGCATAGTATCCCAATCCGCACTTCTCGAGAAATTCGAAGAAGACGCGAACGCGATTCTGAGCGTTCTCAATCGAATCGGAACCGTCGTCCCAAGGGCGAAGCATCGTACCGACGCCGAAGGGGTCGGCGCCGTTCATGCGCATCGTGTGCCAGAAGGCGCAGCAGAAGCGCAGATGATCCTTCATTTTCTTCCCTTCGATAACCTCGTCGGGATTATAAAAGCGGAACGCGAGCGGGTTTTTCGATTCTGGACCTTCGTACTGAATCTTGGAAACTTCCGAAAAAGCAGCCATTTTGCATTCTCCTAAAGCAACGTCGAATCGCCGACGTCGGCATGTATAAAGCGGGCGCGGCGCGGCGCCAAAAACGCGTCGACCGTTCCTCAAAATAAAAGACGATAGAACCACCGCCTTCACGGATTTGAGACCGATCCTGTCGTCCGCGCTAAAAATACTTGACTCAGTATAGCAGATTACCTTGTCAGAGGAAAGAATCTGAACGGTAAAATCTCAAAAAAGAAAAAAACGCAAGAAACTTTTACATTCTAAAAACAAAGCGTTTGTTCGTCCAATTAACAAGAACGAACAAACGCCCCCTCTTACCGCATTTCGTCGTCGAACTATTGTTCCGCAGAGCGCGGCGACCTTCAGACGACGCCCTTCTCCTTCAAGAAGGCGACGACTTGGTCGCCAAGTTCGTCTGCCGTCGCCTTTGAACCGTCGATAGTAAGTTCCGGATTCAGAGGCGGCTCATAGGGATCGTCAATTCCCGTAAAACCTTTGATTTCTCCCGCGCGAGCCTTCTTATAGAGACCTTTAGGATCGCGTTGTTCGCAAACTTCGAGGGGAGTTGAAACGTAGACCTCGAAGAAGTCGCCCTGATTCATTGCGCGAACGTTGTCGCGGTCGACGCGATAAGGACTAATGAACGCGGTGATCGCTATTGTTCCCGACTCCGCAAAAAGTTTCGCAACCGCGCCGATGCGGCGGATATTCTCCTCGCGATCTTGTGCGGAAAATCCGAGACCAAACCGCTTTGAAAACTCTTCAGAGTGCTTTTCCGCGAGAATTTTTGGGGACGCGTTAAGATTGTGTCGGACGTTGTCGCCGTCGAGGACAAAACTTCGTTTGCCAAGTTCGTGCAACTTATGGTCGACAATATTGGCGACCGTACTCTTACCGCTGCCGCTGAGACCGGTAAACCAGAGAACGCAACCCTTATTGCCGTTGAGTTTCTCCTTTTCTTCACGGGATACGGCGTGTTCGTGCCAGTAAACTTCGACTTCTGACATGGCGATTCCTCACTTCTATTGCTAAAGATTAACGTTTCTTCACGTGGAAGAGTGAATTTCTGAAATATCGCAGGAAAAATGTTGATCGAAAGACGAGTTTACCGAGACGAAGCCTTGGCCAACGCCTTTTCCTCAGCGGCGGCGCGACGCGAATAGACCGGTAGAATACTCCACGCGTCGTCGAAAGAGCCGCTAACCGCGCGATTCCACGCGGTAAAAGCGACCCCTGCAGCGTCGGGAGTCCAAAGTTCGTCGGGAGCCAGCCTAAGGAATGGACGAATCGACGCCAAATCCTTAACGCGGCGAAGCGCGGGACCTGCAAAAACCACGTCTCGAAGCGTCGCCCGTCGCAACTTCTCAACCGTTTCTGTCGACATGCGAGCCAAAGCGCTTTCCCATTCCTCGCGCGAGTCGTCGTCAAGGGATTTTTCCCAAAGGGATGAATCGTCCGTCCCCAACCACCTCTTAATCGAAACGACATGAAAGCGCTCGTCAAGCGGAACAGCAGTCCCTTCGGCCACCAGATAATTGCGAACCGCGGCGTCCCCGCGCTGAGCGTCTATTCCCACGGAGAGAACGATTGCTCCCACGCCCGTCGTTTCAATGTTCTCGGAACGCAGACAGAGTCCGGCGACGACGTCAAGCGAGTCGACCCCGATGATTTGCGCGTTCGTCGCCCACGCAAACATTTTGGCGGTCGCCACTCCAACGCGTAACCCGGTAAAAGACCCCGGTCCTACCGCTACGCCGACGACGTCCACGTCGGATGGTCGCCAGCCGCGGTCGTTCAAAAGCGCCTGAATCGCCGGGGCAAGGGTCTGAGCGCTACGACGTAAAGGGTCGAGAAACCGCCGCTCAACAATCCGTCCCTCTTCGCAAAGCGCAACGCTCCCAGAAACGTCGGTCGTTTCCAGCGCAAGCAGTTTTGATATCGTTTTCATCTTTTTCCCGTTCCTCGAGGACGCCGTCGATTGCCGATGAACAATTCGACGCGCCGCCCGAAAACCCAGTCTCTGAGTATACCCTTTAAAGCTTCTTTAGACAGGGGGGCGCGTCCAAGACGGACGCGAAGGTCGGGTGTTAAAAACGGTATTGCGTCATTTTTATGTACTGAAAAAATGCGGACCAATTCAACGAACAACCGTCAGAATCACAAACGTCCCTTAGCAAGAGACGATTTTAAACTCCGCGTGTCGCGTTCGATTCAGAATTGTGAAAAGACCAAAAATGCGCTGAAACAGTTTGGATTTGCGTGCCAAACTCGCCCTATCGCGCTCCCTTAAGTTTGCGACGATCCCTGCTCTTATCTTTCGTCGGCGAGGAAAGACGTCCGACATTTATGCGGGAAACCGTCAGAGGACTTCGAACCGTTCGAAATATCGCGACTGCTCGTCCTTTGTCGGCGCCGTGTTCTTCTTCTCGAACATCTTCCCCCGAACTCAAACCTGTCTCGTCGGAACTGATATTCCCAGATGAGAACAAATTTCATTTTTAACGTCTTAGGTTGCGCGCCCCGACTTATTTCTTCTTCAAAAACAGCGCGTAATCCTCGGCGCCGGGCTTCTCCGGGGCTTTCCACGTCCCTTGGGAGTCAGGTCTAATCTCGCCGATTTCGACTGTTTCACCGGTTCTCGGGTCGAACCACGCCGCGTCGTAACTCCTGGCTATGTCCAAACCGAGAACAGATCCGGAACTTCTGCTCCGCATATAAAGATAGATCGCGTAAATCTCGTTTCCAACGGAAGCCGCGACGTAATACGCCTGATCCGGACTGAAGATATTCCCGTCGTTAAAGTCCGGCTTCAGGTTCTGCCAATCGAAACTTTCAAAGAATCTACGCATGAAGCCCTGTTGCCACGCGGATTCGAACTCGACCGCCGCGTTCCACCGCGTCGCCTT